>JAJLKH010000154.1:0-8883 GCA_033839205.1 Rhodobacterales bacterium
GCGGACGTGGCGGCGAGGGCGCCGAACACGAGACCCGCAATGAGAGCCTTAACGTTGAACATGTCTTCCTCCAGTCGGTCCGCCAACTTACCCGCGAACCATCTTCCAACAGTGCCAGACAGGAAGCAATCTGCGGGCCAGTTTCAGCGCGCCCCGCAAACAAGTTTCAAGCTGTTGATTTATCGTTAGTTTTTTCGGCCAGCGGCGGACCGGCAGCGATCGGAGCAAGGGGCAAGGGGTGCTTCCGGCAAGCCTTCGAGACAGTGCGCGTAAAGCACCCCTTACATGTTTTCGGCCGTTAACCTTGTTCAACCGGCGACAGCGGAAGCATTAACCTTTGTTAACCAAATCGTGCACTGCCGCTTCGACTTAGCGCGACAGGGCGCCCAGCGCCGCGACCACGGCATCGCCCATCTCGGCAGTGCCGACCGGCGTCACGCCGGGCTCGGCGATGTCGCCGGTGCGCACGCCGTCGTCGAGCACCTTGGAAACGGCCGCTTCGAGCAGGTCGGCGTCCGCGCCCAGGTCGAAGGAATAGCGCAGGCACATGGCGAAGGAGAGGATGCAGGCGAGCGGGTTCGCGATCCCCTGCCCCGCGATGTCGGGCGCCGACCCGTGCACCGGCTCGTAGAGCGCCTTGCGCTTGCCGGTCGCCGGATCGGCGGCGCCGAGCGAGGCCGACGGCAGCATGCCGAGCGAGCCCGAGAGCATCGACGCCTCGTCCGACAGGATGTCGCCGAAGAGGTTGTCGGTCACGATCACGTCGAACTGCTTCGGCCGGCGGACGAGCTGCATCGCGACCGCGTCGGCGTACATGTGCGACAGTTCCACGTCCGGGAATTCGTTGTCGTGGACCCACTGCACCTCCTCGCGCCAGAGGATGCCGGACTCCATCACGTTCGCCTTCTCGGAGGACAGAACGCGGTTCGACCGCTTCCGCGCCAGGTCGAAGGCGACGCGGGCGACGCGGCGGATCTCCTCGGTCGTGTAGACCTGCGTGTTCACGCCGCGGCGCGTGCCGTCGTTCATCTGCGTGATGCCGCGCGGCTCGCCGAAATAGACGCCGCCCGTCAGCTCGCGGATGATCATGAGGTCGAGGCCCTCGACCAGCTCCTTCTTCAGCGAGGAGGCATCCGCCAGCGCCGGGAAGCAGATCGCCGGGCGCAGGTTGGCGAACAGGTCCATCTCCTTGCGCAGGCGCAGGAGGCCGCGCTCCGGCTTCACGGAGAAGTCGAGATTGTCCCACTTCGGCCCGCCGACCGCACCCAGCAGGACGGCGTCCACCTGCTGCGCCCGGTCCATCGTGGCGTCCGCCAGCGGCTTGCCGTGCACATCGTAGGCGCAGCCGCCGACGAGATCCTGCTCGGTCTCGAAGCCCGTGGCGCGGTTGGCGTTGAACCAGTCGATGACCTTCACGGTCTCGGCCATGGCTTCCGGGCCGATGCCGTCGCCGGGGAGGATCAGAAGGGTACGGGTCATGGGGCGTTTCTCGCTTGTCTTCAGGGGTGTGAGTGTCGGGTGAGGGGAGATCGGGCCACCGCGTCAGCGGCGCGTCTTCGTGGGAGGCGGCGCCTGCTCCATGGCGGCGCGCCATGCGGCGGACGCCCAGTCCTTCAGGGTGCCGCTGTCCTCCAGCACATCCTCGGGCACCTTCCAGTAGGACATCTGCACGGGCTTTCCCTTGCCGGTGTAGGTGAAAGGCTGGCTTTGCGCGGCCACGAACATCTGCCGGTTGGCGTCCGTGACCTTCAGGTAAAGCTCGTCATAGGCAATCAGCCCGAACATGCGCCCCCCGCGGTAGAGGCCGTGCCCGCCGAACATCGCCCGCGCCGTCACGCCGCCGAGGGGTTCGAGCTGCTCCAGGCAATAGGCGAGATAGGCGCTGTCCGTCGCCATGGCTGGGCCCGGTTCAGGCCGCGGTTCCCTGCTCCAGCCACGGGAAGCTCTGCTTGCGCTTCGCCTCGAACCCGTCGATGGCGTCGCCCTTCTGCAGGGTGAGGCCGATGTCGTCGAGGCCATTGAGCAGGCAATGCTTGCGGAAGGGGTCGACCTCGAACGCGATCGTGCCGCCGTCGGGGCCCTGGATCGTCTGGTTCTCGAGGTCGACGGTGATCGTGGCGTTGGAGCCGCGCTCGGCGTCTTCCATCAGCTTGTCCACTTGCTCCTGCGGCAGCTTGATCGGCAGGATGCCGTTCTTGAAGCAGTTGTTGTAGAAGATGTCGGCGAAGCTGGTCGAGATCACGCAACGAATGCCGAAATCCAGAAGGGCCCAGGGTGCATGTTCGCGCGACGAGCCGCAGCCGAAGTTGTCGCCCGCCACAAGGATCTGCGCATCGCGATACTGCGGCTTGTTCAGCACGAAGTCGGGAATTTCCTTGCCTTCACTGTCATACCGCATCTCGTCGAACAGGTTCACGCCAAGACCGGACCGCTTGATCGTCTTGAGGAACTGCTTGGGGATGATCATGTCGGTGTCGATGTTGACCAGTGGCATCGGTGCGGCGATGCCGCTGAGCTTGGTGAATTTTTCCATTGTCTCTATCCTGTCTCATGTGCCGCGCGTCGGCCCTGCAATCCTTGCATCAAGGTCACAGGGCCGGGACGGGGCGTCCAGATCACATCAGTTCGCGCACATCGGTCAGATGGCCCGTCACGGCGGCAGCGGCTGCCATGGCGGGGCTCATCAGATGGGTGCGTCCGCCGCGGCCCTGACGGCCTTCGAAGTTGCGGTTCGAGGTGGCGGCGCAACGCTCGCCCGGCTGCAACTGGTCTGGGTTCATCGCCAGGCACATCGAGCAGCCTGCCAGACGCCATTCAAAGCCCGCGTCGATGAAGATCTGTGCCAGACCCTCTTCTTCCGCCTGGGCGCGCACAAGACCGGAACCGGGCACGACCATCGCGCGTTTCACGGCGATCTTCTTGCCCTTCAGGATCTCGGCCGCGGCGCGCAGATCCTCGATCCGGCCATTGGTGCAGGACCCGATGAAGACGGTGTCGATCTTGATCTGGTTCAGCGGGGTGCCCGGTTCCAGGCCCATGTATTCCAGCGAGCGTTTGGCCGCTTCGACCTTGCCGCCCTTGAAATCCTCGGCCGCGGGGACCTTGCCGGTGATCGGCAGCACGTCTTCGGGGCTGGTGCCCCATGTCACGACCGGCGCGATATCCTCGCCCTTGATGGTCACGACCTTGTCCCAATGCGCGTCCGGGTCGGAATACAGCGTTTTCCACCATGCCAGCGCCGCTTCCCACTGTGCGCCCTTGGGGGCGTGGGGGCGGCCCATCACATAGGCAAAGGTCTTTTCGTCCGGCGCGATCAGGCCGGCGCGCGCGCCGCCTTCGATGGCCATGTTGCAGACGGTCATCCGCCCTTCCATGGACAGATCACGGATCGCTTCGCCGCAGTATTCGATCACGTAGCCGGTGCCGCCGGCGGTGCCGGTATGGCCGATCACCGACAGGGTGATGTCCTTTGCGGTCACACCGGGGCGCAGCTTGCCGGTGATCTCGACCTTCATGTTCTTGGATTTCTTCTGGATCAGGGTCTGGGTGGCCAGCACATGTTCCACTTCGGAGGTGCCGATACCATGCGCCAGCGCGCCGAATGCGCCATGGGTCGCGGTGTGGCTATCGCCGCAAACGACGGTCATGCCGGGCAGGGTCCAGCCCTGTTCGGGGCCCACGATATGCACGATACCCTGACGGATATCCGACACCGGGTAATAGTGGATGCCGAAATCGGCCGCGTTCTTGTCCAGAGCCTCGACCTGGATGCGGCTGTCTTCGGTCATGGTGGCGGCATTGGCGCGATCCAGCGTGGTCGGCACGTTGTGGTCCGGCACCGCGATGGTCTTGTCCGGGGCGTGGACCTTGCGACCGGCCATGCGCAGCCCTTCGAAAGCCTGCGGGCTGGTCACTTCGTGTACAAGGTGGCGGTCGATATAGAGAAGGCAGGTGCCATCGTCGGCTTCGTGCGCGACATGGGCATCCCAGATCTTGTCATAGAGCGTTTTGGGGGACATGGGTCCTCTCCCTTTTGGCTGATGTTCTGGCTTTGGACGAAAGAAAGGCGGGGCGCGGCCGTTATAGGCGTGCCAATACCGTCAGGGATGCCCCGAAGAAGCGTTCGCGCAGGCGCGCGCGGTCATCCATGTCGAAAATGCGTCTCATGGCCTGCGGGATACTATGGCTGACCGAGTCTCGCAAGGCCCGCGACGCTGGCGTGGTGCGCGGGGCTTGCCCGATCGGACCTGTCATGCAAGGCTGATTTCATGAAGGTGGCAAGATGAACACTGGCAATTCCGGCGATACCGCGCTGGAGATCGTGCTGGGGCTGCTGGCCCGGATGGAGCTGTTTCTGAACGGCCTGATGCGGCCATGGAACGCCTATCAGATCGCGATCCTGCTGGGACTTGCGATCATCGCGCATCTTGCGGCCCGGATGCTCACCCCCAGGATCAGTGACTGGCTGCGCAATCAGGAGGGCTGGCCGAAATGGCGCATGCGTCTGGCCGTGACGCTGCGCAACCGTCTGCGCCTGATCCTTTTCCTGATCATGATCTGGCCCCTGGTCTGGATCATGCGCGAAGTGACCTGGCCAAGCCGGTCCTACCTTCTGGTCGTCTTTGCCAAGCTGGCGCTGGCCTGGCTGGTGATTGCCGTGCTGACCCGGCTGATATCCAACGGGTTCCTGCGCGGAATGGTGCGCTATGCTGGTTGGGCATGGGTCACGCTGTCGATCCTGGGCCTGACGGATGATGGCCGCAACCTGCTGGACAGTATCGCGGTCGAGATCGGCACAACGCGGTTTTCGCTCTGGCTGATCCTGCAGGCTGCGGTTCTTCTTGCGCTGCTCTTCGCGCTGGCCCGGTTCATCACGGCGACCTCGACGGCGCGGATCAGGGCGAACACGGATATCAGCCCGTCGATGCAGGTTCTGGCGGTCAAGGTCTTGCAGATCGGGCTTTATGGCGCAGCGTTCTTCATCGGGCTCAAGACCGTGGGGGTGGACCTGACCGGGCTTGCGGTTCTGTCGGGGGCCATCGGCGTGGGGCTTGGCTTTGGCCTGCAAAAGGTGGTGTCGAACCTGGTGTCGGGTGTCATCATCCTGCTGGACAAGTCGATCAAGCCGGGCGACGTGATCAGTCTTGGCGATACCTTCGGCTGGATCAACGCGCTGGGCGCGCGCTATGTCTCGGTGGTGACGCGGGACGGGCGGGAATACCTGATCCCGAACGAGGACCTGATCACCGGGCAAGTGGTGAACTGGTCCCATTCCAACGAGTTTGTGCGCCTCGACATCCATTTCGGCACGTCCTACGGCGACGATCCCCATCTGGTCAGGCGCGTCGCGATCGAGGCCGCGCAGGGGGTGGAGCGTGTGCTGGATTTCAAGCCTGCCGTCTGCCACATCACCGGTTTCGGCGACAGTTCCGTCGATTACATCCTGCGCTTCTGGATCAAGGATCCGACACAGGGCCTGACGAATATCAGGGGCAATGTCTATCTGGCGCTGTGGGACGCGTTTCAGGCGCATGGCATCTCGATTCCCTTCCCGCAACGCGAGGTGCGGATGCTGGGGGCCTCCGATGGCAAGGGCCTTGCGCCTGCTGGCGATTGACTCGGGGCCCGTCAGGGTGCACAGGGCGATGCGCCGCTCATTGAGATTTGTCCTCTGCGATGCTATCTTTGCGATGCGCCCAGCGCCGGGGCCCTGTCGGCGTGCCACAAGGAGGACAATGTCCTGTCACTCAACTTTGAAGCGGCTTCTGCCGTTCCCGTCGGTGCAGCAATGACAACCGCACCGGCACAAGTCACAAGCGAAGAGCTTCTGGCGCACATCCTCAACCAGCTTGAAGACGACAAGGCCGAAGACATCGTGCAGATCGACCTGCGCGGCAAGACGGCCATTGGCGATTACATGATCATCTGCTCGGGGCGTTCCTCGCGGCAGGTGTCGTCGATTGCGGAAAAGCTGGTCGATGACCTCAAGCAGACCTACGGCCGGCTCAGCCGGATCGAAGGCAAGGAAACCGGCGATTGGGTGCTGATCGACACGGGTGACGTGATCGTCCACGTGTTCCGCCCCGAAGTGCGCGATTTCTACCAGCTTGAGAAGATGTGGATGCCCGGCGGCGCCACCAAACCCGCGGCCTCCTCGACGGTCTGATGCGGGTGCATGTCTGCGCGGTGGGCCGGTTGCGGACCGGCCCGGAACGCGCGTTGTTCGAGGATTACATGACGCGGTTCGACCGAACCGGGCGGGCGCTTGGCCTTGGCCCGGCGCAGTTGCATGAGGTCGAGGACAAGAAGGGCGGCGGCATGGCGGCCGAAGCCGCCCTGCTGGAGCGGGCGATTCCCAACGGTGCGCTGATCTGCACGCTGGATGAGCGCGGGGCACTCATGTCATCGCCCGACTTTGCCGACAAGCTGGCGGGCTGGCGCGATGCGGGGCGGGGCGATCTGGCGCTGATCATTGGCGGTGCCGACGGGATTGCGCCGGAATTGCGCGCGCGCGCAGACGCAAGCCTGTCCTTCGGCAAGATGGTCTGGCCGCATATGCTGGTGCGGGTCATGCTGGCCGAGCAGCTATACCGCGCGGCGTCCATTCTTGCAGGGTCGCCCTATCACCGGGTCTGAGGTCATTCGCCGTAGGGCACCCAGATCGTCTTGATCTCGGTCGATTGCTCCAGGAAAGCATGGCCTTCGCCTGCGGTTCCCATCCAGTCGCGAGCCAATCCATCATTAACCCAAGTCCGTTTGAGGTTGCTGGCGCTGGCCGCTTCGATCTGGCCTGACAGCGGGGTCGAGGAAAAACACCAGACTGCATCCACATCCATGTGTGCCGCCAGCGTGGGCGCCAGTTCGGCATGGTTGCCTGTCAGGATATTGACCACACCGCCTGGTACGTCCGAGGTGTCCAGCACCTGATAGAAATCCGTGGCTGCCAGCGGAAAGGCTTCGGATGCCACAAGAACCGCGCGGTTGCCCATGGCGATGGCGGGGGCCATCAGCGAGACAAGGCCCAGCAATGGCGCCTCGTCAGGGCAGATCGCGCCGATCACGCCCACTGGTGCTGGCATGGCCATGGCGACGCCGCGCAGGGGCACGCCCTTGATGCGGCCATCGTATTTGTCAGCCCAGGCGGCATAGGTGAACAGGCGGCGGATGCTGGCCTCAACCTCGGCCTTTCCGCCCTTGCCGCCTTGCATGGCATCCAGCCGGGCGGCGAATTCTGATGCCCGGGCCGACAGGTTTTCCGCGATATAGTACAGGATCTGCGCACGCAGATGGCCCGTGGTCGCGGACCAGCTTGATGCGGCGCGCGCTGCTTCGACCGCGTTGCGGATATCCTTGCGCGCGGCGACCGGCACCTGGCCCAGGATGCGGCCGGATTTCGCGTGGACGCTGCGGGAATATCCACCGTCCGGGCGGGTCTGCTTGCCCCCGATATAAAGCTTGGGTGTCCGGTCCACGGGGTCGGTGGACGCATCGCCGTTCTTGCCCTCGAAGGGCATGACCTGCGCCAAGGTCCTGGTCCTGCCGCGCGGCCTTGTGTAGTCGGCCAAGCCTTCCCATCCGCCTTCGCGGCCAAAGCCGCTTTCGCGCATCCCGCCAAAGGGGGCGGCGGCATCAAACATGTTGGTGCCGTTGACCCAGATCACCCCGGCGGCGAGCTTTGGTGCGATATCCAGCGCAAGGTTCACATTCTCGGACCAGACCGACGCGGCCAGCCCGTAGCGGGTGTTGTTCGCCAGTTCCACCGCCTCGGCCGGGGTGCGGAAGGTGGTCGAGACAAGGACAGGACCGAAAATCTCTTCCTGCATCAGGGGGGATGCGGTCGACAGACCCGTGATCAGCGTGGGCGGGTAGAAACATCCGCTTTCGGGCAGGGCGGCGGCGCTGCGATGCACCTGCCCACCCTCGCAGCCATCGACCATCGCGCGGACACGGTCCAGTTGTTCGGTGCTGACCATCGAACCGATGTCGATGCTCTTGTCCAGCGGGTTGCCGATGCGCAGCTTGTCCATCCTCGCACGCAGCTTGGCGTGGAAACGCGCGGCCGCGCCTTCCTGCACCAGCAGGCGTGACCCGGCGCAGCAGACTTGCCCCTGGTTGAACCAGATCGCATCCACCAGACCTTCGACGGCCGAATCCAGATCGGCGTCGTCAAAGACGATATATGGGGATTTCCCCCCAAGTTCCAAAGTCAGTGCCTTGCCGCTGCCCGCAGTCGCCTGCCGGATCCGGCGGCCCACCTCGGTCGAGCCGGTAAAGGCGATCTTGTCGATGCCGGGATGGGTCACGATCATCTCGCCTACCGCTCCATCGCCGGTCACGATGTTCACCACGCCCTTGGGCAGGCCCGCCTGACGGCAGATATCGGCAAACAGCAGGGCTGTCAGCGATGTCTGTTCGGCCGGTTTCAGAACCACGGTATTGCCGGCGGCGAGGGCAGGGGCCACTTTCCATGCCAGCATCAGCAGCGGAAAATTCCAAGGGATGATCTGCCCGCAGACGCCCAGCGCCTGACGGTCGGGCATTTCGCTGTCCATCAGCTGTGCCAAACCGGCATGAAAATAGAAATGACGGTGCACGAGCGGGATGTCGATATCCCGCGCCTCACGGATCGGTTTGCCGTTGTCGAGGGTTTCAAGCACCGCAAAGAGGCGCGCGTGTTTCTGCACCAGTCGCGCCAGCGTATAAAGGTGCCGGGCGCGTCCCGGTCCACCCAGCTTTTCCCAGCGGGGTTGCGCGCGGCGCGCAGCGGCCACGGCATCATCGACATCGGCCTGCGTGGCCTGGGTCAATGTGGCAAGCACCTCGCCCGTGGCGGGGTTGCGCGCATCGAACCCCACACCCGGCGCGGTGAAGCCACCGCCGATG
>JAJLKH010000155.1:0-10602 GCA_033839205.1 Rhodobacterales bacterium
ACGACCATGTCGATGTCCGACAGGTTTCCGCCAACGGCAGGCGCCATGCGCCCGAATTTGCTGCGGTCGATCACCAGGATGGATTGCTTGGCATTCCGGCGCATCCGCTCGGTGGCGCGGACCTCGGACTGGTGAAATTCCAGAAGACCGCCGTCCTGATCGACACCCGCCGTCCCGAAGATGGCGAATTCCGCGCGGTAGCGGCTGAAGAACTCGACAACCTCTTCGCCCACAAAGTCACGGTCCGGCAGCCGGATTTCTCCACCCGGCAGGATGATCCGGTTCGAGACCTCTTCGCTCAGCGCCATCGCGGCACTCAGGTTGTTGGTGATCACCGTCAGTTCCTTGCGGCGATGCAGCGCGCGCGCGACGCTCAGCACGGTCGAACCGATCGAGATGAACAAGGTCGCACCGTTCGGGATGCGCGCTGCCGCGACTTCGGCAATTGCGCGTTTCCCGACCAGGTTGGTTCCCGCACGCTGATCGAAAGGGGTGTTCAGCCGTTCTTGCGCCAATTCGATCCGCCCGTGCGCGCGGCACAGCGTTTCGCCATCGCACAGGATGTCCAGATCACGGCGAATGGTCTGCGTCGTGACGCCGAGCATTTCGGCCAAGGCTCCCACGCTGACCCCTCCCCTTTCCTGGACGACCTGCTGGATCAAATCACGCCGCCTGACTTTCTTGGACGCCATGTGAACTCCCGTTTCCCCCATCAAAGCCTAGCCAGACAAAAACAACAAAACAACATTTTTTCGACGACAGCGTCAGCCAAAATTTCTGCCGGACGGTTTGAAGAACTTCGAAATGCAGTGTTCTGCCCTGAATCTCATGGTATTTTTCATCGACTGCGCCGCAAAAGCATCCGATTGAATGTTGTTATGTTGTTTTTTTATTTCATTTACATGACAGAGCGGTAGAATAATCTGCGCCGAGGGGCACGGGTGCGATTTTTTGGCACGACATCAACGACAGGAACGGGAAGGTCAGCCGCAAGGATGGACACAGTCGACAGCATATTCGATCGCTACGAGGCCATTCGGCACCGCCTACCACAAGCCACGACAACCAGTCACACCGTCGACATCACGTCGCTGCTGGACGTGACCGATACCATTGACGCCTTCGTGTTCGACGCTTTCGGGGTCCTGAACGTGGGCGAGGTTCCCATCCCCGGCGCAGCTGCACGCCTTGACCAGCTGCGAAGCAGGGGCCACCAGATTCGAGTGCTTTCCAATGCTGCAAGTTACGATCACGAGGCAGCGATCGAAAAGTTCCGAAAGCTGGGCATGAGCATCCAGGAACACGAGGTGATCACCAGCCGTGACGCCTCGCTGGCGGATGTGACAGCCGGGTTATGGGGCTGCATCGCGGCGGCGACTGACGGGTTGGCAGACATTCCCGCTGCAACGCTGCGCCTGGAGTCCGACCGGGCCGACTATGACCGGGTGGATGCGTTCCTGTTCCTGTCCACCGAATCCTGGACGCAGGAGAAACAGGCAATCCTGGAAAGATCGCTGCTCGACAACCCCAGGCCGGTGATCATCGCGAACGCGGATCTTGTGGCACCCAGAGAGGGCGGATTCACGTTGGAGCCGGGCCATTACGGCCATCTTCTCGCCGACCTGGGACTTCCGAACATCAGCTTCCGGGGCAAGCCTTTCGATCAGGTCTATGCGCTGATCGAGGCATCCTTGCCGGGTGTCGCACAGGATCGCATCGCCATGTGCGGCGACACGCTCCACACCGACATTTTGGGGGCGGCGGCACGCCAGTGGAAAACCGTTCTGGTGACACGCCACGGCCTGTTTGCAGGTGCTGACACGTCAAGCTTCTGCGAACACGCAAATCTGTTTCCGACCTGGCGGCTCGATGCGATCTGAAACAGGAACGTTCCACAGCCAGCGCCGCCGAGAGCCTTGGCTCATGGCCAAAAGATGACCCGGCGGCATTGCGCCGCTCAATTCATCCCGGCGACGTGGCCCGCGCCTGCCCGCCCATGATGATGGCCGCGCGGTAATCACTGGCCAAGGCCGGTTCAAGGCGGCGCAATTCAGATGCATCCACGCGATCCAGCGAGGCACCGCTCAGGCGGCGCGCGCACCCTGGCACGGGCCGGCATGGCGGATTGAACCCCGCGAAATGGATCGCAGGGCTGATGGCGGCAGCACAACGCGCGGGGGGCCGGATTCAGCTTTGAATACATGCCTCATGTCGGCCAGATCGACGGGGTATGGCACGCGATGGGATATTCAGGCAGCGGCAATGCCATGGCGCCCTGGCTGGGCCACAAGGCCGCGCAGGGGATTTTGGGCGATCCCGCAGGCGAAACCGCCTATTCCCGCACAGCGTTTCCCAAGCGCTGGTGGCATCAGGGGCAACCCTGGTTCCTGCCCTTCGCGGATGTCACCTTTCGGCTGCGCGATATCTGGAACACGCGGAACAGGGGCTGATCGCGCGCGACAAACTGCTGCCGCGATGGGGCACCGATCATGACTGATGCGGGGTTGCGGGCCTTGTGGCGCCAGTCTGCAGTGGCAAGCCCGCATTGCCAACGCCGTCAGGCTGTTCCCACAGGCGATCGATGCCCCGTGACATCGTCAGGGCGACGGGAGATGTAAAATTCCAGTTCCCTGCGGATGTCCGCGGCGCCGGGATCGTCGAACAGGTTGACGTTTTCCTGCGGGTCGGCGGCAAGATCGTACAACTCTCCGGCGCCGGAATTGAGATCGACCGTCATCTTGTGCCGCGCTGTCCGTACCGTTCGCAGCTCAAGCGCAACGCCAACCCGACCTGGGCCGAGCCCCCATTCATTCAGTGCAAAGTCCCGCGTGGCCTTGCCCTCAAGCACGGGTGTCAGCGACGTGCCGTGTTGGGACAACAAGGGCTTGGCCCCGGCGACGTCGCAAAAGGTCGCGCATAGATCAAGGGTCGAAACCGGCGTGTCGATCCGCTTCCCCACCGGCACGCCAGGCCCGCGAAGGATCATTGGTACGCGCAAAAGTCCCTCGTAGTGCATCGGACCTTTCAGGATCAGGCCGTGATCCCCCAGCCAGTCGCCATGGTCCGAGATGTAAACGACCAGCGTGTTCTCGCGCAGACCGGCTTGATCCAGGGCGATCATCAGCCGCCCCACCTGATGGTCGATGAAGCTGATCTGGCCATAGGTATTGGCGATGATCTCGCGCAGCTGCTCGTCCGTCTGCGGGCCGATCCGGCTGTATTGCTTGCGGACTTCGGCAAACTTGGCGTCACCAGGCTCGCCCGTCAGCGCGGCCTCGTGCCACCAGGGCTTGCCTTCGAGGTTACGCTCGCGGTTTGCGGGCAGATCGACATCGTCGGGATGATGCAGACGCGACCAAGGCTCGGGGCAGTCAAAGGGGTGATGCGGGTCGGGAAAGCTGACCCAGGCACAGAAGGGCCGGTTGCTGTCACGTCCGTGATGAAGCCAGTCGATGGCGCGGTCGGCTGTCCATGGCGTATTGTGCCAGGCGATCGGCAGACGCGAATGCCAGGTCTGCGCGGCCCCCTTGGTGTCGCCCGCGTTCTCCCAGTAAAGTGCAATCTTTTCGTCACCGCGCCCATCCGCATGAAAGAAGCGTTCGTAATGCTGGCCCGCGGGCGGTTTTTCGGGGGGAAACCAGTTATGGCCAACCAGCATCAGCTCGACATGTTGAAAGCCCATGTAGGGCCCGTTCCAATCCGGCCCGTATTGCGCCGAGGATCGCAGGCATTCCGGCGTGCCGGTGGGTTCATAGGTGTGGTAGGTCGAAAAATGCGCCTTGCCGAAAAAGGCGGTCTGATACCCGGCCTGCGCCAGTGACCCGGCAAAGCCTGCTTCGCCCGTGGCGGGGTCCAGATCGATGCCATTGTCGTGCACGCCGTGGGTGCGGCACAGTTGCCCCGTCAGGATCGAAGCGCGGGCGGGCTGACAGACGACGGACGGCGTGATGCAGGCCCCGAAATGCGTCCCCTCCGCCGCCAGCTGGTCCAGATGCGGCGTTTTCACCCGGCGCCCCATGAAGCCCAGACAATCGGCCCGCTGTTGATCGGCGGAAATCAGGATGATGTTGGGACGGGTCATGAGATGGGCTTTCTGGCTGTGAAGACGATGACGGACACCGCGCCCAGCATGAAGATCGCGGCGACGGGGCTTGAGAACAGGAAGAACGGATCGCCCCCTGTCGCGGCAAAAGCCTGACGCGCGGTCTGTTCCAGCGTGCTGCCAAGGATGTAGGCGATGACGAAGGGCAGCGGAGAGATCCCGCACTTGCGCATGAAGAACCCAAGGAAGCCGAAGCCAAGCGCGAAGAGGATGGCCTCCATGCGCGGCTCCTGCACATAGATCGCCGTCAGCGTCAGCAACAGGACGATAGGCAGCAGGATATGCTTGGGCGCGCGGGTCATCACGCCCATTGAGCGCATGAAAAGCCCGCCCAACGTCCAGTTCAGGCCATTGGCCACGAACATCGCGGTAAAGAGGCCGAAGGCCACGACAAGCTCGGGATTGATGCCTTCGGACGGCACCCGGAAAACAGACGGTCCCGGCGTGAAGCCACCGATGCTGTCGGCGGCCAGGATCAGAAAGACGGCGGCGGCATTACCGGGGATGCCCAGCGACAGAACCGGGATCAGGTTCGCCCCCGATACGGCGGAATTCGCGGCCTCGGTCGCGGCAACGCCTTCGGGCACACCGTCGCCGAACTCCGGCGCGCCCGGCTTCCGGCGCGTCTGATGACGCTTGCGCCCCAGCGTGTAACCCAGGGTGGCGGCCAGGGTCGATCCGATCCCCGGCAAGGCGCCGATCACGGTTCCGATCACGGCGGATTGCCCGATATAGGGCATCAGCCGACGCATATCGGCAAGGCGCAACACCTGGTCACCCTTCTGCACATATGTGGACCCGCCCGCCCTGCGGCGATGGTCGCGAAAGGCCTCCTCCATCCCTTCGAACACCGCCCCCAGGATCAGGACACCCAGAACCGCGGTGGTGACAGAAAACCCCCGCGCCAGCGTTTCGGTGCCCAGCGACAGGCGGGGATAGAAATCATCGCCCGATGCGACATAGACGGCGAGCAACCCCAGACCGGTCGAGATCAGGCCCTTGCCCGGCGATCCCCCGACCACCGCCGCGATGAAGCTTAGCGACAGGATCAGCAGGGCGGTCTTTTCGGGCAGATCGAGATAGGCCTCGACCAGCAGCGCCAGAAAAGGGGCGCACAGCACCAGGACGACATCGGAAAAGGTATCGCCTGCCACCGACGAAAAATGCGCCACACGCAGCGCCTTGCCGGCCTTGCCCGCGCGCGCCATGGGATGACCGTCGAGCGTGGTCATGAAGGCATCGGGCGTGCCCGGCGTGTTGAACAGGATCGCCGGCACCGCGCCGCCGATGGTCGCCCCTTTCATCACCCCGATCAGAAAGCCCATGACCGGCAAGAGCGCATCGGGCGCATAGCCAAAGATGGAAATCAGAATCGGCAGCGAAATCGCCATCGCCATCGGCCCCGCAAGGCCGGGTGTGGCGCCCACCACGATGCCCAGCAGGAAACCCGCGAAAACCAGAAGCAGCGTGAAGGATACCGACAGTCCGAAAAGGCTGAACGCGGCAGGCCCCTGAAAGACCGCCAGCACCCCCAGCCATGCATGGTCGAGCATTCCCATCACACATCCCCATTGGGCGGCAAAAGCAAATCGTCGAAGGGCAGATCATAGATCGCGACCAATGCGATCACCGCCGCCAGCGCGATGATACCGGCCCGCAGCGTCAGACGCCGCTCGGCCATCGCAAGAAGGGCCGTCACCATCACGCTGCCACCCAGAACGAAGCCTGCCAACTTCCATGGATAGCTGTCCCGCAGCAGGCGGTATTCCTCGCCCGCCAGCGCGGTGGCCAGCGGCCCGGTCCAGCGCATCAACAGCAGGCTGACCCCAAGGATGGCAGCGATCTGCAAGGCGAAGATCACCGCGCCGCGCGACGGCAGGGGCTGGTTTTCCTCGCGCCGCTCGGCGGTCAGCAGCAGAACCCCGCCCCCCAGAATGAAAAGCGCCGCAAGACTTGGCGCCATTGCATCCCCGATCACGGTGCGGCGACGCGCGGTTTCGACGATGCCCGTGGCGGTGTCGGACGGGATCCACACCAGAAGGGCCAGCAGCGCGAAGGCGATCGCGCAGCATCCGATCAACAGGTTCCCTCGGGAAAATCCAGACATGGCACACCCGCCCTCGCACAGGTTGACCGGGGCCGGGCCGCGACGGCCCGGCCACTGGGGTGTGTCGGATCTACTGCGATGCAGCCTGCATCAGATCGGCCGCGCTTTCGAAGTCCGACGCCATCAGCGCGTCAAGCTCCGCACCCATGATGGTCGTCGCTCCGCCGAAGGCCTTGGCGATCAGGCCACCCGCCTTGCTCGTCTCATCGTTCACGATATCGGCGATCGCCTTCGACAGGGCTTCGCGCGCCTCCTGCGGCAGGCCCGCGGGTGCAACAAAGACGAAATAACCGTCGGCGTTGTAGGGCGACACGCCCAGATCGGCCAGCGTGGGGGCGTCCGGCGTCTGGACAAGCGGCACGGAGAGACCAGAGGCAAGGTTCACCAGATCACCGGCGGCAACACCCTTGGCCTGAATGCCGGCCACGAAGCCCATGTCGACATCGCCCGCGACGATGGCGTCCAGAACCTCTTTCCCGCCCTTCAATGACACGATGTTCAGCTCGATATCCTGCGCCTGCCCCAGCAGATAGGCGATATCGTCAAGTTTGGGCGACATGACACCGAAACGCAGCGCACCGTTCGCCTTGGCCGCGGCGGCCGCGTCCGCAAAGCTGGTCCAGCCTTTGTCGGCACGCGCGACGATACCCATCTGGAACCCGGCGGTGGTCGTCAGGCCGGTGAAATCGGCAGGCGTCAACCCCATGTCGGCCGAGCGCATGTTGTAGCCCAGCGCCTCGGTCACGGCCATGCCGATCACGGTGCCGTCAGCGGGCTGATCCTTGAGCGCGGCCAGCATCGTCAGACCACCCTTGCCGGTCGCCTCTTCCGGGATGAAGGACCATCCCGTGCGCGCCTCCAGCTCTTCCGCGATCAGCCGTGCCTGGGTATCCGCCCCGCCACCGGCCGCGAAGGCGATCATCATCTTGATCGGCCCCGGCGGGGTCCAGTCCGCCGCGCTGGCGGCGGTCGTGATCGCAACAAATCCAAACGCCGCTATCGCGGCTTTCAATGCGGTCTTCATGGCAGCCCTCCCTGTTCTCCTGCGGGAAGTCAGTCATATATTGGTTGATCAGTCAACTATAATGTTGACCAGTCAACATCAGATGGGCCAAGATGACGGCAAGAACGAGGACCACCGCATGAGCCCGAACGACATCGCCCACATCACCGACGCACAGACCGACATTCGGCTTCAGCAATTTCTGACCTATCGGCTGTCGCGGGTGCAGGCGAAACTGAACACCCAGGCCTCGCGGCTGCTGCGCGACCATGCGGGAATCACCCTGACGCAATGGCGCATCCTTGCGCTGATCGGCGTCGAAGGGCTGCGACGCTCATCGGACCTGTCGCGGCACGCGGCGCTGGACAAGGGCATGATCAGCCGGAATGTGAAATCCCTGCTGGCCGATGGTCTGATCCTTTCGGAAGGCGACGACAGCGACCAGCGCGCCCAGATGCTGTGCCTGACCGAAAAGGGGCGCCAGCTGGTCGACCGCACCCTGCCCATCATGCGCAAGCGGCAGGCGTTGCTGCGCGGCGCGTTGGAGGCGGGTGAACTTGCCACGCTCTACCGCGCGCTGGACAAGCTGGAACTGGCCGCAGAAGCGCAGGACTTCGACTGATGGCCGGGCGCAACCTTCTGATCCTCATGTCCGACGAACATCAGGCCCGCGCCATGGGCTGCGCCGGGCACCCGCTGGTCCGGACGCCCCACCTCGATGCGCTGGCGGCGCGCGGACTGCGCTTTACCGAAGCCTATACCCCCTCGCCCATCTGTGTCCCTGCCCGCGCAAGCTTTGCCACGGGACAGCCGGTGCACAAGACCCGCCTGTGGGACAACGCGATGCCCTATGACGGGTCGATACCCGGCTGGGGACATGCATTGCAGGCAGGCGGCGTGCCCGTGGAAAGCATCGGCAAGCTGCACTACCGCAGCCAGGAAGATCCGGCAGGTTTCGATGTCGAACACCTGCCCATGATGGTCGCGGGCGGGGTCGGCATGGTCTGGGCTTCGATCCGCAAGGAAGACGAAAGGGTAATCCGCGACGACAACCGGATGCTGGGCGACTACATCGGCCCCGGCCAGAGCAAGTATACCGAATACGACGCCGCCGTGACCGACCGCACGTGCCGCTGGCTGGCCGAGCGGGCGGACTCGGACGACGACAGGCCATGGTGTCTCTATGTCGGGTTGGTGGCGCCGCATTTTCCGCTGGTGGCGCCCCCGGAATACTTTGACCTCTACCCGCTGTCGGACCTGCCGCCACCCAAGCTGCACCCACGGGATGGATACCGGCGGCACCCCTGGGTGGAAAAGCAGAACGCGATGATGGACAGCGAGGCGCAGTTCACCTCGGAAACCGAACGGCTGAGCGCGATTGCCGCCTACCTGGGTCTGACCTCGTGGCTGGACCACAATGTCGGGCGCATTCTGTCGGCGTTGCAGGCGCATGGGCTCGCCGGCGACACGACCGTGGTCTATACCTCGGATCATGGCGACAACCTGGGTGCGCGCGGCCTTTGGGGCAAATCGAACCTCTATCAGGAAAGCGTCGCCATTCCGTTGATCATGGCCGGCCCGGACGTGGCCCCCGGCCTATGCCGGACACCGGTGACACTGCTTGACCTTGCGGCGACCATCCCCGCCCATTTCGGACAGGATTTCGACTGCGCGGGCACGCCCCTGCCCGTAATTGCAGGGGCCCCGGAAAACCCGGATCGCCCCATCTTCAGCGAATACCATGCGGCAGGCGCCGTCTCTGGCGCGTTCATGCTGAAGCAAGGGCGCTGGAAGCTGAACCACTATGTCGGCTTTCCTTCCGAGCTTTTCGACCTCGCGTCCGATCCCGAGGAGACGACCGATCTTGCCGGTGATCCGCGCCACGCCAGCACGCTGTCCGAGATGGAAGCCCGGTTGCGCGCCATTCTCGACCCCGAAGCGACAGACGCGCAGGCCTTCGCGGATCAGGCCGACCTGATCGCGCGCATGGGCGGACGCGACGCGGCATTGCGCCTTGGGGCCGCTGGCGCGACGCCGCCGCCGGTGATCGCGCCATGAAACTGACCATCCTTGGATCCGGATCGCCCGAAGCCTATCAGCGCCGCGCTTCTTCGGGCTACCTGCTGGAGGCGGGGCAGGATGTAATCCTGTTCGATTGTGGCGGCGGTGTCTTCGACAACCTTCTGCGCGCGGGCCGCCGCCCATCCGAGATCACGCATCTGGTGTTCTCTCACCTGCATTCCGATCACATGATGGACTACGCCCGGCTCGTCCACGCCGCCTGGGATGAAGGCGGGGCGCCCCTTCGCGTCTATGGTCCGGCCCCGATCATGCGCATCACCCAAGGTTACTTCGGCGCTGACGGCGTTCTGGCGCATGACCTGCGGGCCCGGACCGACCTTCTGCCCTCTCAGGAGGTCTGGAAAGCGCGCGGCGGCACTTTGCCACGACCATGGCCCAACCCGATTGTCACCGAGATCGAGCCTGGCTTTACCCTCGCCGCCGACGGCTGGCGCCTGACCTCTTGCGAGGTGCCCCATGCGCAGCCGGCGTTGTCCTGCATGGCTTTCGCCGTCGAGAGCGCGGGCAAGACCTTCGTCTATTCGGGCGACGCCGGCCTGTGTCCCGATCTGGAAACCTTGTGTGCTGACGCCGACCTTCTGCTGCACTGGTGCTACAGATTGGACGGCGAAGCCGCGCATCCGGCGATGGAGCCGCTGACCCCAACGCCATCGCAAATCGCCCGGATGGCCCAAAGGGCCAAAGTGCAGCGCCTGGTCCTGACCCATTTCCGCATCCACATGGATGGGCCCGGGCGGCACCAAGCCGTCCTGGAGCAGGTTCGGACGCAATTCGCAGGGCCGTTCTCGATTGCCGAAGATCTGGAGACATACCAGTTGATCTAGTTCGGCAAGGAAAGCATCCCATCGGTTCCTCGCCTGGCGCGCCATCGAAAAGAGTGTTCGCCACACCAAGCACAATTGGGCAGCCAAGCAAGCGCAGGGTCGGATCCATCGGTGCCTCTCCGACCATCAAACCCCTTCGGCCGCGCCTCCTTCGCCAATACCGAACAAGACGCGCGCGACAGCGGCCCAAAGGATACAACCACCAACGCCTTTTGGCCCAAGTCCCTGCCCGAACAAATCGCCGACCTGCGCTACGCGCTATTGGACCGTGGCAGCATAAGCCCAGATCGGCTTGCCCACGAATCCGGGGCAATCCGCGTCAATATGGGTATAGACCGTAGAAAGTGGCGGAGACGATGGGATTCGAACCCACGAGACCCTTTCGGGCCTACTCCCTTAGCAGGGGAGCGCCTTCGACCACTCGGCCACATCTCCGCGGACGGGTGTATCCATCACGCGGGCGGGGGACAAGGGGAAAAACAGC
>JAJLKH010000156.1:0-13469 GCA_033839205.1 Rhodobacterales bacterium
AGGACCGCCAGTGCCGCCGCCGCCAGTGCCGCCGCCGCCGCAGGCGCCGCCGCCGCCAGGGCCGCCGCCCCCGCCGCCGCCGCCGCCGCCGCCGCCGCCGCCGCCGCCACCTGCTCCGCCCCCGCCACTTCCTCCACCGGCGCCTCCCCCGGCCCCAGCTCGTCCGCACTTGCCGCCTCCGGGGCCACCAGTGCCTGCACCGCCGCCACCAGTGCCGCCACCGCCTCCACCAGTGCCGCCACCGCCGCCACCAGTGCCGCCACCGCCACCACCAGTGCCGCCACCGCCACCACCAGTGCCGCCACCGCCGCCACCAGAGCCGCCACCGACGCCACCAGTGCAGCCACCGCCACCACCAGTGCCGCCACCGCCGCCGCCGCCGCCAGTGTCACCACCGCCAGTGCCGCCGCCACCGCCGCCGCCGCCAGTGTCACCACCGCCAGTGCCGCCGCCAGTGTCACCACCGCCAGTACCGCCGCCTGTGCCGCCGCCACCGCCGGTACCACCGTCAACGATGCCGCCGATACCGCCAAAGTCTGCTTCACCGCCAAATGCGTCAGGCGATGCCGTGCCTGCGATCGATGCCGTGCCGAAATCGGCGAAGGCCAGAGCAAGCTCGGGGCACTGTTCCAGCCAGATCGCCAGGTTCCGCTCGTAATTCGGGTTGCTGCGGATCTGTGCGACAAGTGCGGGGGTGAAATCCTCGACTTTTAGTTCGCAGAATTCCACGCCATTGCCCGCCGATTGCGCGGCCGAATACTTGTCGAAATACATATCCGCAACAATCGGAACAGGCTCAGGTTGAGCACAGGCTGCCGCAAGTGTCAGCAAGCTGCCGGAGCACATGAGTCGAAAATTACTTCTCTTGGCCGTGAACATTGGATTCACTCCTGTCCTAAAATACTCGGAGCTACTGCTCCTGAGATGCGCCCCCATCTCTCAAGCCAAGAACCTATCAATAAGAACAGGGATTGAGAAATGAATTATGACTGAATAATGGCCGGTGTTGCCCTAAAGATACCGTAAAAGAGGAAGATTAAGTCGATAGTTGGGCGTGGTGTGTGAGGGCAGTTCTTCGTCTTGAAGAGGTGGCTCCCAGGTCAGCCAATTCACACAAAATGAAGCAATTACAGGCAGTTGAATGCCGGGGGCTTCCGCGGGCTCGCAGCTTTGCGGAACATGTTCAACACTGATTGGCATGTGCTGAGCTCACCGCTTTGCCCTTTTTAGGACACTAAAAGCAGATTTATGGGTGAAAACTTCGATAACGCGAAATACACGCAAAAGGAGTAATCATTGTTGATGAAAGGGCATCAATTTTCGGAATGATCGCAAATCATCCAGATCGGCGCAGGGATGTGATGGTGCGCTTGTGAAAAGTTTGGGCCGGAAGGATGACCATTCCGACAACGCAAACAATAAAACTGCATCGTTTGCGCGATGCAGTCTTCTCTAAAACATCAGGAGTTGAACATGCGGGGAGGCGGCAGGTGCCTTTGTTGCGGCCATGGCGGCCCGCAGGCCCCGCCACAAGTGGCCACGGCCACTGATCCGTGTCAGATGACCTCTTCCATCGCGTCCAGCAATTCCTCGATCGCCGGGTTGATGCGGCTCCAGTTTTGCAGCGGCGCGCCGGCCAGGATATCCGCCTTGAGGCTCTGCTCGACCGAGCGCGCCAGATCGCCGATGTCGGGATAGCCCAAGGTGCCGGCAACGCCGGCGATCTTGTGGGCGATCTGTGCGATCTCCTTGGCGGCGGGTTCCGGATCTTCACCCTTGTTGATCGCCACGGTCAGTGCCTCGATCTGCAGGATGCGGTCTGTCGTCAGGTTGATGAAGACATCATGCGCCGCGCGAAGGACTTCGGGCAGCCCGGCGGGCAGTTGTTTCGAAGCGCTGAGGTTCATCGGATCAGTTCCACTGCTTTTGTGCGTTTTGACCGTCCTCTAGCCCAATCTGCGCCGACATGCGGGCGCGGTCGAGCAGCGACGAGATTTCAGCCCGCTGGCTGAAGATGCTGGCGGATACGGGCCGCCCGACCTGGATCACCGGCGTCGGCAGTCCAAGGCTGTTGTAAAGCTTCTGGTAGCTCGCAATCCCGGCGCGCACCTCTTCCTGCAGGCCTTTCGGGTCGCTTACGGCGGTCCGGTTCGTCAGGACAACGAAATCGCCCTGTCCGGCATGGGCCATGCTGAAGGGGGACGTCTTGAGAGATTCCGCAATCACGGTCGCCACATTTGCAAGATAGTCGATATAGCCCACGTGATCCGTCAGGCGGAAGGCTTCGGATGCATTCGACACGGTAAAGCCAACGGCCGCATGACCGAACAGCTGCAGACGGTTCAGCGTCAGCAGGTGGTTCTGCATCGCCAGATATTCGACCATCCAGCTGGCGCTGATCACCGAGAGGGGCGCGTCGAACTTGATGTTGGACTTTGGCAGGTCGGACCAGGATTTGAGCTCGTCCAGCAGATCGAGCGCGCGCTGGCGTTCATCGACCAGTTGACGCATGACCTGGAGCCGCGCGCGCAATTCGATCTCGTCGAGGGGCTTGGTGAAATAGTCGGTGGCACCGGCGGCAAAGGCGCTGTCCACGTATTTCTTGTCGGCAAGCGAGGTGACCATGATGATCGGGGTCTTGCGATAGACCGACATGGCACGAATGCGGCGACACAATTCAACCCCGTCCACTTCGGGCATTTCGATGTCCAGAAGGAAACCGTCAAACAATTGCGGGCTGTTGCGGATGACTTTCAATGCTGCAGCCGCCGAGGGCACACTTGTGACATCATTGTAGCCCAGCTGCGCCAGCGTGCCTTGAAGCACCATCTGGAATGCCCGGTCGTCATCGACAGCGAGTATCCGAAGGTCTTTCATCCTGCCTATCCTCTCAAACTCTTTCCTCACAAATTGGCGGTCGAATATGTCGAGAGTAGGGCGAATTCAGTTCATTTTTCAACCTATGCGGTGCTAATCGCAAGCTCGCGTGGTCGCCCCATTATGCCGCTGATGACCGAAATGAATTCCGCACCACGGATCGGTTTCGGCATGATGACATCGGCGGCGCTGCCCTGTGCGGGTTGCTTCAGGGTTTCGGCTTCGGCGGTGAACCTGATCACCTTTGTGTCGCGATTGGCCGAGTTTCCAGCCCTCAGATGCCTGATAACCCTGTCTCCGTTGATGAAAGGCATGTTCTGGTCGAAGATCATGAGGTCGAAATCCTGCATCAAGGCGACTTCGAGCGCCTGACGCCCGTTGTCCACGACCGTCAAATCGATTTCGACGAAATCGCTCAGCAGGGATCTGACGATCTGCTGGGTCACTTCGTCATCTTCGGCCAAGAGTATCCTGAATTTCATCACTGGCTTGTTGTCACTCAACGTTAATGCTCGCCTCACCGACGGGGCGATGCGTATTTTCCGCTCACTTTCGATATTTAAATCAACTTTATCTGGCAAAAAAAAGAAAATGGTTGGGCTTAAGTGCCCTGTTTTTCACGCCTGTGGCAAAGATAACCCCTGATGACGCGAGTCGTAAATATGTTTTCAACCTGTGGTCAGGATCGTGATGGCATGCACCAACTCCGCCCGCTTGAATGGCTTGGCAAGGTGCGTATCGAAACCGGCGATAAGATAATCGGCAACCTGGTGCGGCATGGCATTTGCCGTCACAGCGATGATCGGAACAGGGGCTATTCCATGCATCTCTTCATGGGCGCGCATCTCGGCCACGGCGCTGACGCCATCCAAAACCGGCATCGAAATATCCATCAGCACGATGTCATAGGGCTGGCCACGCTCCAGGCTGGCGGTCCAGATGTCTACCGCCTCGCGGCCGTTCTCCACCATCGCGATACTGATCCCGGTGTCTGACAGCATCTCCTCGATCACAAGGCGGTTGGTCGGGCTGTCATCGGCGACCAGAACGCGCATGTGTCCAAGATTGACCTGATGCTCCTGCGCGGCCGCGTTGGCGGCCTCCTGCAGGAGTGCCACCGGCTCTGCCGCTGTCAGCGGCAGCGTCACTCGGATGGATGTTCCCTTGCCAGGTTCGCTTTCGATCGAAATCTCACCCTTCATCAGCCCGACAAGCTGCTTGACGATGGACATGCCAAGACCCGTGCCGCCAAAGCGCCGCGTGATGCTGCCATCGGCCTGTTCGAAACTTTCCAGCATCCGTGATATTTGTGCCTGCGTCATGCCGATGCCAGTATCGGTCACAACGATCTCAAGCGGGCTGTCGCCATCATACTGCATGGTCAGAGTGACCCTGCCGTTTTCCGTGAACTTGATCGCGTTGTGCAGCAGGTTGTTCAGGATCTGGCTGATCCGGTGCGGGTCGCCCAGCAGGGGCAGGGCGCAGCCGCTGTTCGTATGGACGCGGAACTCCAGGCCTTTCTCTTCGGCGCGGATCGCGTTCAAAGCCTGCACCGACTGCGCCACGTCATCCACGACGAAGACGACCTGCTCAAGCTCCATCTTGCCGGCTTCGATCTTCGACATGTCCAGAATGTCGTTGAGGATGCTCAGCAGTGTTTCGCCCGAATTGCGGATCGTGCCGATCATCCGGCGTTGGCGTTCTTCGGTCAGCATGCCTTCCAGCACTTCGGCCATGCCGAGGACACCGTTCAGGGGCGTGCGAATTTCATGGCTCATATTGGCAAGGAACATGGATTTGGAGCGGCTGGCCCCCTCTGCCTGGGCGCGCGCCTGTTCAAGACGCGAGGTCGCGGCAAGTTCCTCTGTCACGTCGTTGAACGAAGTCACGACGCGCAATTCGTCATCTTCGCCGTGAATGGCGACTGCGTTCACCGAAAGACACCGTCGGGTTCCGTCACGCCATTGAATGGCAAAGCGGACATCACGCACCGCCGATCCCTGCGCGATCGCCAGCGAGAAGGGCAATTCCTCATCCGGGATGGGCGAGCCATCCAGCCGTGTCGAGCTCCAGTCCGGGGCGTTGTAGGACAGGTTGGTGATTTCATCCCGCGTCAGGCGCAGGATGCGTTCCGCCTCGGAGTTGGCATAGATGATGTTGCCTTCGCCGTTCATCACCACGATCGCGGCGATGCTGGCGTCCATGACCTGTTCCAGGAAGGTCTTTCCGGCTTCCAGATCCTGTTCCAGCTTCTTGCGGTCCGAGATGTTCAGGTGAACGCCGCCGATGATCTCGGGGCTGCCATCTGCTGCGAATTGGGTAATCTGGCTGCGCGACAGCACCCAGACCCAATGGCCGTCCTTGTGCAGCATGCGGAATTCGCTTTCCGACAATGCGGTGGCGTTGTCGTCATGCACCGTGCTGATGGTGTCGAACACTTTCAGATCGTCCGGGTGCACCAGTTTGCGGAAGCTCCACAGATCGAGAGGGGGCATGTCGTCTTCGTCATAGCCAAGGATCTGCCGCCATTGGCCGGCAACGGTCAGCCTGTGCAGGGTCGCGTTCCATTCCCAAGTGCCGATCGCAGCGCCTTCCATCACCTTGGTCAGTTGCTTTTCGACGATGTCGCGTTCCGCCAGTGCGCTGGTCAGTTCAGCATTGGCGGCATCCAGCGCCTTGATTTCGTTGCGCCTGTCCGTGATGTCGATGGCCACGGTGATGCAACCCCCGTCCGAGGTGCGCACGTTGATCCGTCTGACCCATCGCCCATTCGGAAGTTCGACCTCGTCCGCAAAGCGTGGCTGCGCATAGATCCGCATTCGCTCTGCAAGGGCCGCTTCGATGTCGGCGTCCGGGCCGCCACCGGGCAGGATGCCCGTCACCAACCCGTGGCGCAGGATATCTTCCAGCTTGGCCGCCTCGACCAGGACCGGCTCCATCCGGCTGAACATCTTCCGGTAAGCGTCGTTTGCGATGACCAGGCGGTCTTCGGCATCGAAGATGATGACACTGTCGGGCAGGGCGTTCAGCGCGTTTTCCAGCCGCAGGCGCATCGCGTTGGCTTCGGCCGCAAGGCGCGCCACCTCGACACGCTGGCGTTTGTGTTCGGTGATGTCCGTCTCGACCGTGACATAGCCCTGCAATTCGCCGTCGATGCCGAACAGAGGCTGCACGTTGAAATCGATGACATAGCGGTTGCCATGGCGGTCCTGGTTAACGGTCTCGCCGCGGAAGGATTGATTGTTGCTCAGCGCGACTTCCAGGGCTTCCGCCGTATCCGGATCGCTTTCAGGGCAACGGACAAGGTCCTTGAAAAGCTTGCCGCGCACCTCGTCCAGCGACCATCCACTTTTTTCCGCAAAGGCCCGGTTAAACCAGACCACACGGCGATCACGGTCCAGGACGACGACGAAATTGGTCATCGCCTCGACGATCTTGCCCATCTTCATCAGTTCTTCACGCTGCGCCGTATCGTTGGACACGTCACGGATCAGCAAGATCGCCGTGGGGCGGCCATCGGGCAGCAAGGAGTCCTTGCGCGCGGCAGACAATTCAAACACGCGTCGTGCGCCCGCGATTTCCAGCGGATAGCGTACGCCCTCGATCCGGCCGGTTTTCAGCACGCGCACCAGCACGTCGCGTGCCACCTTGGCCGCATGGGGCGGCAGCACATCCTCGACCGCAAGGCCCTCGAGCGGGCCATCGACAGGCACGCGCAGGTGATGCGGCCCCGCCACAAAGCCCGTGTAGCAACCTTTTTCGTCGAGTTCGATAAGCAGATCCGGCATGGCAGCCATGATCGCCTCGAACTTGCCAGCGGTTTCATGTGCCGCTTCCTCACGCAGGCGCAGGTCGGTGACATCAGACCCGACACCGCGATATCCGGTGAAGCTGCCGTCCTTGGCAAAGACCGGAGAGGCGCTTAGCCTGAAGTAGGCCGGGTTTCCATCTTGGCCGCATGCCTTGTAGACCAGGTCGCGAAACGGCTCCTGCGCCTTGATCTTGGCGCTGATCTGCAAAAGGCCGGAATCTTGGGGGTCAACCCCCAGAAGGTCCAGAACATCCTCGCGGTGCTGCCCGATCAACTGCTCCGGCGTCACGCCGAAGCGGGTGATGTTCTGGGAAATATATGTAAATCGGCCATCCTGGTCCTGTTCCCACAGCCAATCGTCGCTGATCCCCGAGATGTCGTTCAGCCGCGAGGCGGCAGCGTCTCGTTCCGCCGAGGTTGCGTCAAGCTGCGCCTGTGCCACGACTAGCTCGGCCTCTTGAGCCTTGCGCTCACTGATATCGCGGATCACGAAGAGGTATCCGTCTGGATCTTCAGGACTTGCCCCCTCGCGGCGGGACACTGAAACCTCAACCCAGCTATCGGGATTGCCCGCCTCCAGCTGTTGTTCGATGCCGGTGATGGCCTTGTCACTGGTGACTTGCGCCATCATGCGACGATGTTCTGCCGCGATCTCGGGGCGCAAAACCTCTTCCAGTGTCTTGCCGATCATGGTCTGCGGCTTTGTGAACCAGCCGGTTGCGCGGTTGTGGCGCGCAGCGCGGTAAACACCGTCCATATCGACTTCAAGCAGCAGGTCGGGCAGGGCGGCCAGCGTCTGCTCCAGCGTTTTCTTTGTATGTTCAAGGTCGATGAAGGATTGGCGGCGCATGAGCGAAGATTGGATCACATCGCCCACAGCGCGCAGCAACTGGATCTGCACATCCTCAAAGGGGGCTTCCCGTCGCGTGCGGTCCAGACCTGCAAAGCCCACAAGCCTGCCACCGTCATGGATCGGAACCATCAGCAATGACTGGATATCCTGCATCACCAGCGTGGCCTTGCCCGGATCGCTGTCGGGCAATTCGCTGATCATCGGGATGTGGACAACCTCGTCGCGCTCAAGGGCGTCGCGTTTCGACGCCAATATTGAGGTCGGTTGATTTTGGAGAAGCGCCTGCATGGGCGCCACGCCATCGGCGACCCATTCATGCGTATTGTCCATGATATCGTCTGACCGGAACAAGAAGACATAGGCGCGGTCCGCCTCGCAGAGGGCGCCAATGCGCCCAAGGACCTTTGTAATGGCGGCATCAAGCTCCGATGCGGGTGTGCGCACCAGTTCGCTGAGAAACGAAATCACAAAAGTTTCCTGCTTCACGCCTGTTCCTCATTCCCGGATCCGATCAGACGTCTGTGGCTGCCGGGATACGTGCCCCTGGCCTTGTCCTGTCCAACCCTACGGCAATGGCCCTATGCCAAGCGCGCCCGGAGGTCTTTTGAACTACCTGCCGGGCACCTGCGAACGGGCCGGCAACAAAGGATCAATCGTTACAGTCGGTCGTATCTTTCGACAGCGACCTGGAGCGAAAGCGCTCCTCATCCAGATATGCGTCGCACCAATAGCGGCAACAGGTCGGCCCTGTCTACAGCGTTGGGATGATCTACGCAGAGCAGGAATACGAATGGTGCAGCGGCAACACAATCACAGAACATGTAAAGGGTAAAGGGCGGGAACAAGTTGATTTTCGGGTTTCTTTTTGGCGCGCTGGGGCGCCGGTGCGCGTGAGCTGACGGGGTGTCACGCGGCGCTGCCGGGCCGTGTCGCGCCTTGTCAGTCCCGATGCAACCTGCAAACCTGTTCGGGGCAAGGATGGAGGGCAATATTATGGCGGGACCGCTTGCGGGATTGAGACTGGTCGAGATGGCGGGCCTTGGCCCCTGTCCGCTGGCGGGGCAGCTTCTGGCTGATCTGGGGGCACAGGTCGTGGTGATCGATCGCGCTGCGGCCCCTGCCGATCCGACGGATGTGAACCGGCGCGGCAAGAGGTCCGTGGCGCTGAACTTGAAATCGGCTGACGGGCTGGAGGCTGCGCGCCGTCTGATCGCACGTGCGGATATCCTGATCGAAGGATTCAGGCCTGGCGTCATGGAAAAGCTGGGCCTGGGGCCGCAGGAATGCCACGCGTTGAACCCGGGGCTGATCATCGGGCGGATGACCGGCTGGGGGCAGGAGGGGCCGCTGTCGATGACCGCAGGTCACGACATCAATTACCTGGCCCTGTCGGGCGCGCTGGGGGCGATCGGCCGGGCAGATGGCCCGCCGATCCCGCCCCTGAACCTGGTCGCCGATTATGGCGGAGGCGCCATGTTCCTTGTTTTCGGCGTGCTGGCCGCACTTTACGAGCGGGGACATTCGGGCAGGGGGCAGGTCGTCGATGCCGCCATGGTGGATGGCGTGCCCGCGATGATGGGTCTAATTCATCAATGGCTGGCAAGGGGGCATTGGGGGCAGGCACGCGAGTCGAACCTGCTGGACGGGGGCGCCCCTTTCTATCGCTGCTATGCCACCCGTGACGGGCGCGCATTGGCCGTGGGCCCGCTCGAGCCGCAATTCTTCGCGCAACTGGTCGAGTTGGCCGGCCTGCCGCCCGAACACCGGTCCGATCAGAATGACCCGGCAACATGGCCCGACCGGCGCGCGGACTATGCCCGCGTCTTTGCCAGCAAAACGCGCGATGAATGGATGGCGATTTTCGCGGGATCGGATGCCTGTGTTGCCCCCGTGCTGGATTGGGACGAGGTCGAGCATCACCCCCACAATGCCGCGCGCGGCACCTTCCTGCGGGTCGGCGATGTGTTGCAGGCCGCACCTGCGCCCCGGTTCGACCGCACGCCGGCCGCCGCACCGTCGCGCCCCGGCGCCCCCGGACAGGACACGCACAGCATATTGTCCGAACTGGGCTATGCCGATGCGGATATCGCGCGGCTGCGCGCGGCAGGGGTGCTGACCTGACCCGCGATCAGAAAGCGCTGTCCTTGACCGCCTGCATCGACACATGGGTCGAGGTTGATCCGACATAGGGCAGCGCCGATATCACCTCGCCCAGGATCTGGCGATAGGCCTGGATGTCGCTGCTGCGCACCTTGAGAAGGTAGTCGAAGGAGCCCGCGATCATGTGGCACTGTTCGATCTCGGGCACGTCCATGACCGCACGGTTGAAGGCCGCCAGCGCCTTTTCCGTTGTGTCGGTCAGCCGCACCTCGGCAAAGGCGACATGATCCAGCCCCAGCTTGCTGGGGTTCAGCACGGCGCGGAAACCCTGGATGTAACCCTGGTCCTGCAGGCGCTTCATCCGCACCTGGCATGGGCTTTTCGACAAACCGACCTTCTTGGCCAGATCGGTGATCGCGATCCGCCCGTCCGCACCCAGTTCGCGCAGGATCTTCCTGTCGATCCGGTCAAGCGTGTCTGTTTTCGGTTCATCTGGCATGCTTTTTCCTTCAGGACGTGAGAAATGAAAATCAAACGGCTTGTCTGTCTTTGATCAACGGGAAAATTGGCTGTCAAGCATCTGCTATCGTCAGAGCATGTCCATTCCACGGAATCTCTGATGAGGTCTGCCATGTCCCGCCTTGACGTCTTGCGTGAAACCATCCGCGCCACCCACCATATTGCCGAAGATGCTGTGCTGTCGGATCTGCGTGGCAAGACGGCCCCCAATGCCGCGGTCCGCGCGGCCGCGGGGTATCGCGCGGTCGGGCTGGTCAAGGCCATTCGGGGCGCCGGTCGCCCTGGCCTGATGGAGGTGTTTCTGTCCGAGTACGGCCTTTCGACCAACGAGGGTATCGCGCTGATGTGCCTGGCCGAAGCGCTGCTGCGCGTGCCGGACCGAGAGACCATTGACGACCTGATCGAGGACAAGATCGCCCCCTCCGAATGGGGCGCGCATCTGGGTCGTTCGTCCTCCAGCCTTGTCAATGCCTCGACCTGGGCGTTGATGCTGACAGGCAAGGTGCTCAAGGAAGATCAGGCGCCCGGTGTTGCCCATGTGTTGCACGGCGCGATCAAGCGGCTGGGTGAGCCGGTGATCCGTTCTGCCGTCAGCCGCGCGATGAAGGAATTGGGCCATCAGTTCGTGCTGGGCCGCGATATTGGCGAGGCGATCAAGCGTGGCGGGGCGCGGGCCGCGCAGGGATACACCTTTTCCTATGACATGCTGGGTGAGGCCGCGCTGACCGCGCGGGACGCCCGGAAATACCATGCGGCCTATGCGCAGGCGATTGCCCGGCTTGCTGGCGAATGCACCAATAGCGATATCCGTGCCAATCCCGGCATCTCGATCAAATTGAGCGCGCTGCATCCGCGTTACGAGGTCGGCCAGCATGAGCGCGTCATGGCCGAGCTTGTGCCCGCCACGCTGGAGCTGGCGCTGGCGGCGCGCAAGGCGGGTATGGGGCTGAACATCGATGCCGAAGAGGCAGACCGGCTGGACCTGTCGCTGGACGTGATCGAGGCTGTGCTGCGCCATCCAGACCTGGCCGGATGGGACGGGTTTGGTGTGGTGGTGCAGGCCTATGGCAAGCGTGCCGCGCCCGTGATCGACTGGCTGCATGCCTTGGCGGAAGAGCTGGATCGCCGGATCATGGTCCGCCTTGTCAAGGGTGCCTATTGGGATACCGAGATCAAGCGCGCCCAGGTCGAAGGGCTGGACAGCTTTCCGGTCTTCACCCGCAAGGCCGCGACCGATGTGTCCTATTTGTGCTGTGCCTCAAAGCTTTTGGGCATGACCGATCGCATCTATCCGCAATTCGCAACCCACAACGCGCATACGGTGGCTGCAATCCTGGAAATGGCAGGGGATCGTCAGAGCTTTGAATTCCAGCGCCTGCATGGCATGGGCGAGGTGCTGCATGATGTCGTGTTGAAAGAAGCGGGCACCCGCTGCCGCATTTATGCCCCCGTCGGCGCACACCGCGACCTGCTGGCCTACCTGGTGCGCCGCCTGCTGGAAAACGGGGCGAATTCAAGCTTCGTGAACCAGATCGTCGACGAGGACGTGCCCCCAGAGGTCGTGGCCGCCGATCCCTTCGAAGCCCTCGATGGGGCGGCGGGCGTCAGATCGCATGCGGTCAAGGACCCGGTTGCGTTGTTTGCGCCCGAACGGCCAAATTCGCGCGGCTTCGATCTGCATGACGCGCGGGATCTGAACATGATCGACAGCGCCCGCGCGCCTTTTGGCGCGCCTCATCAATGGCAGGCCGGTCCGCTGGCCGCCGTTGATCTGACCGCCGCCGAGGTGGTCGAGGCGATCAACCCTGCCGATCCAACGGACATCGTGGGGCGCACCGCCATCTGTTCCGCCGCGGATGCAGAGGCTGCGATTGCTGTGGCCCGGCCATGGGAGGCGGACGTCCGCACCCGTGCGGATGTGCTGAACCGCGCCGCCGATCTTTACGAGCAGCATTTCGGCGAGATTTTCGCAGTGCTGTCGCGCGAAGCAGGCAAGACCCCCAAGGATGCGATTGCCGAACTGCGCGAGGCCGTCGATTTCCTGCGCTACTACGCGGCGCAGGGAACCTTGGCGCAAGGCGAGGCCCGGGGCATCTTCACCTGCATTTCGCCCTGGAACTTCCCGCTGGCCATTTTTACCGGCCAGATCGCCGCGGCCCTTGCCGCAGGCAATGCCGTTCTGGCCAAACCTGCGGAAACTACGGCGCTTTGCGCGCATGTGGCGGTCAGGCTGCTGCACGAGGCCGGTGTGCCGCGCGCCGCATTGCAGCTGCTGCCCGGCGCCGGATCCCAGCTTGGCCCGGTACTGACGGGCGATCCGCGTGTGGGGGGTGTGTGCTTTACCGGATCGACCGCCACTGCACAGCGCATCAACCGCACCATGGCCGAAGGCATGGCCCCCGATGCCCCGCTGATCGCGGAAACCGGCGGGCTGAACGCGATGATTGTGGACAGCACCGCGCTGCCTGAACAGGCGGTGCGCGACATCATTGCTTCGGCCTTCCAGTCCGCCGGGCAGCGCTGTTCCGCCCTGCGGGTGCTGTATCTGCAGAAAGATATCGAAAAGCCTTTCCTCGAGATGCTGTTCGGCGCGATGGATGAATTGCGCCTTGGCAATCCCTGGCATCACGATATCGACGTGGGCCCGGTGATCGACGCCCGCGCCCAGTCGGATTTTGCCGCCTATATTGACGCCGCACGCCGGGCCGGCACGCTGCTCAAGGCGATGGATGCCCCGGCGCAGGGACATTTCATCGGCCCCGCAGTGATCCGCGTGTCCGGGATCGAAAGCCTGGAGCGTGAAGTTTTCGGCCCGATCCTGCATGTGGCAACCTTCCGCGCCGATCAGATCGATGCGGTGGTGGATGCCGTCAACAACAGCGGCTTCGGTCTGACCTTCGGGATGCACACGCGCATCGACGGGCGGGTCGAACAGGTGACATCGCGCCTCAAAGTGGGCAATGCCTATGTCAACCGCAACCAGATCGGCGCCATCGTCGGAAGCCAGCCCTTCGGTGGCGAGGGGCTGTCTGGCACCGGCCCCAAGGCGGGCGGGCCATCCTATGTGCCGCGTTTCCTGCGCGCCGATGTGATGGATCACGCAGGCCAGGCGGGCAAACCTGCCGATGTGGGGGCGGTTCAGACCCGGCTTGATCAGCTCAAGGGGCTCGAACTGGCGCGTCTGTCCGTGACCGATCTGCCCGGACCCACGGGGGAATCCAACCGCCTTTCGACCTATGGGCGGGGCATTGTCCTGTGTCTGGGCCCGACGGCGGCGGATGCGACCGAACAGGTGCGGATCGCGCGCGA
>JAJLKH010000157.1:0-6660 GCA_033839205.1 Rhodobacterales bacterium
AGCCCCATTCTCAATGATCGCGGAGGTCCGGGCTTGGTGCAACACGCGGCGAATAACCGCTCCGTGCACTTCGTGAAGGCGTCCGGTACCGGTACTCAGTGGCCGTTCGTCTCGTGCGCAGCGAATGGCTGGTTTGAGCCCGCACTAACTTCAAAGAAATGTTGCCGAACCAACAGCCCAACCCAATGTAAGTGGTATCCCCGATGGCAAGATGCTGGTTTGCGCTTGTCCAGGTTCAATCTTGAGTTCGAATAGTTCAGCAAAAGCTTGGAAGTCTTCAATCCAGCGATGCTCCTGTGAGAAAGACTGAACAATCATGCCAGCCTTATCCGTTCTAAAACGATTTGCTTCGAGCACCGCCGCAGCTGTTCGGTGGAACAACTGGTAACGCAGATTTCCGGGTGGCGGTGCGCTCAACCCCAGTAGCTCGCAGATGAAACCCATGCGTTCAATCTTACCTTTACTCGCATTCATCATCCACTCACTTACTGTCGGGCCAAAAGGCTCGTTTACCTTTGCCTCTACTGCGATTGCCATTGATTCATTTGCAACCCGAGCCAAGGCAAACACGTCACATTGGCTTTCTCTACTCCCGCCGGGCAACGCAACCTTGTGTTCCGGAATCGCCAGAAGGAGTTCAACTGATTCACCCAAAAGTTTTGAAATTTCCGGGGGCAAACCGTTTGCCGCCTCCCAAGACAACGCAGCTGCCATAGCTGAGTAACCGCGTTTCCATTGCTTCTCTGGGTCAGCAAGAAATCGCTGCCAATCGTTGGGCCCTGTCGTCGGAATAAATATCTTCACAACGAGAACCCCTTGGTTAGAAAATGGAATGACAATTTGGATGATAGAGCCTCAGCTTTCCAAGTCTACGAATGATTTTCGAACCACGAAGTTGCCAATGTCCCCTTCGTCCGCGTAGCTGACCGCGGCCTGCACCAAAGCGAACTACCGCTTTCCGCCCTAAACGGGCTTTCCCAAGAAGATCCATCGCTGCGCCACGGCTCCCTTGGCGCGGCATTTTGGGGATATGATCAAGGTTGCAAGCAAATCATTCAGTCTTGGGCGCCGCCGCCGATCCGGCGAGCAAGCCGCCGTCGATATTGAGTTCGGCCCCGGTCATATAGGCCGCTTCATCCGAGGCCAGCATGACGGAGAGTGCGGCGACCTCGTCGGGATCGCCGAACCGGCGCAACGGTGTGTCTTCGACGAAGGCTGCCATGCGCGCCTCGCGGTCAGGGCCGGAGCCCAGCATCGGTTCCCACATCGGGGTCAGGACGGCGGCGGGGTGGATCGAGTTGCACCGGATGTTCAAGCCTTGTTCGGCGCAGTAAAGCGCGACCGACTTCGTGTGGTTGCGCACGGCGGCCTTGGATGACGCATAGGCGGCCGCCGCCGGGATGCCCACAAGACCCGAGCGGGACGAGATGTTGATGATCGACCCGGCACCCCGGGGGCGCATCGCACGGATCGCGTAGCGGCATCCCAGGAAGGTTCCGTCGAGATTGACCGCATGCACCGCCCGCCAGTCTGCCAGGCTGACATTCTCGGGATCATGTGGGCGCAGGGCCTCCTCGAATCCGGTTATGCCGGCGTTGTTCACCATCACGTCGCATGCAGGCCAGGCTTCGGTCAGCGCTTCCCAGTCCTGTTCGGATGCCACGTCGAGACGCATTGCAGCCGCGCCGATCTCAAGGGCGACCGCGATGGCGCTGTCTTCGTCCTTGTCGGTCACGACGACCGCTGCGCCCTCGCGGGCGAAGGCCCGCGCGATTGCGGCCCCGATGCCGCGCCCCGCGCCGGTCACGATGCAGGTCTTGTTCTTCAGTCGGGGCATGGTGTTCCTTTCGGCTCAAGGCGTGGTCAGCTTGCGGCATCATCAGATGGCGACGTCCGCAGGCAGGCGAATTGAAGGGTAAGCAATGCGAGGACGGTGTCCAGACCAAGTCGACCCGCGTGGCGGTGCTCAGTCAGACAGACACAGCTTGTTGCCATCGAGGTCGCGCACATAGGCCGAGAATTTCGGCCCACGCTGATCGGGCGCCCCTTCGCAGGTGCCGCCAAGCTCAAGCGCCAGGCGGTATAACCTTTCAACATCTTCCCTGCCACCGACGCAGAAGCCGACCATCGTGCCATTTCCATATGTCGCCGGCTTTTCGTCGAACGGGTTTGCCACGGCGAAGGCAAAATCATCTGCTATCCAATAGGTCATGCGCACGGATGGCGACATGGTCTGGAGCCCCATGCCCTTGAAAAGGGCGTCGTAGAAGGTTCTGGATGCGCGCATGTCGTTGGTTCCGACGACAACGTAGTTCATTTTCATAGTGGTCTCTCCGATTGAATTCGTGGTGTCGTTCTGGCTGTCATGCGAGCCTCTCACACGACGACGACATTGCCGCGCTTGTGCCCAGCCTCGACATAGGCGTGCGCCTCGATGAGGTCGGACAGCGGGTAGATCCGGTCCATGACCGGGGCGAGACGATCCTGGTCGATCTGAGTCAGGATCTCGGACAGCATGGCCCGCAGGTGCTGCGGCTTTTCCAGACCCACGGGCGCGAACAAGGCGCGTTTCCGGCCCACAAGGCCTGAGAACAGGATCGCGGGCAGCCGCCTCAGTGTCAGCACCGGGCAAAGGTAGCGCCCCGTCCCGGCAAGCGCGTGCCTGGCAGCCGGGAATGACGTGACGCCCAGCGTGTCGAAGATCACATCGTAGCCGACACCGGGCTGCAAGGCTTCCCGGGTGGCGTAGTCGATGACGCGGTTGGCCCCGAGCCCGGCCACGAAACCGGCATTGCGCGCACTGCAGGTGGCCGTCACGTTTGCGCCCATGGCGGCGGCGATCTGCACTGCGGCGCTACCGAGGCTGCCGGCCCCGCCCAGGATCAGGACGCGGTGACCTTTCTGCACCTGGCCGAGGTTGTGCAGGTAATGCCAGGAGGTCAGCACACCGTCACACAGAACCGCCGCATCCTGATGCGAGAGCGTTTCCGGTTTGAGCATCAGAACCCCTTCTTCATCCAGACAGATGTGGCTTGCATTTGCGCCAAAGCGCATACCGGCCTCGCCGAAGACCATGTCGCCCGTTGCAAAGCGGCTGACCTTGTCGCCAATCGCGATCACTTCGCCCGACAGGCCAGTGCCGGACAGCCCGTTGCGCGGACGTCGCAGGCCAAGGAACGGGCGTGCAAACAGTGGCTCGCCCTTGCGCATCATGCCATCGGCCCGCGTCACGGCAGAGGCATGGATGCGGATCAGCACTTCAGTCGGGCCGGGCTGCGGCATGGGGAGCGTGACGGGTGTAAGGGTTTCGGGGCGTCCGTAACGTGGGATCTGCCAGGCGGTGCGTGTCGCAGTCATGGGAAACCTCCGTGGTATCTGCGTGTGAAACAGGAGATAGAGGTTTCTATTCGATCCGAAGAGTGATTATTATAGACCATATTGGTTCATAAACGATCCGGGTGGTCATGGATTGGAAATCTCTACCGGCGTTTCTGGCTGTTGCGCGGAACGGCTCGCTTCGGGCGGCGGCCGAACAAATGGGCGGCACCCATGCGACCCTGCGTCGCCAGATCGAGGCGCTTGAGGCGCAGCTTGGCACCCAGCTTTTCCGGCGGGGTGCGGAGGGCTTGTCCCTAACCGCCGCAGGGCAACGCTTGCTGCCGCAAGCGCTGGACGCCGAGGCGGCGCTGCTCAAGGGGTTCAACGCGGTGCAGGGGCTTGATCGCGAGGCATCCGGCCGCATCCGCCTGTCGGCGGACCCGATGACGGCGCATTACCTGCTGGCCCCGGTCTTGGCCGAATTCGCGGCGCTTTACCCCGAGATCGAGATCGAATTGCGGCTTTCCTATACGCTGGACTCGATCGCCCGAAACGAAACGGATGTCTCGATCCGCCACGCTGCCGCGATCGAGGACGATGCGGTCGGGCGGAAACTCTTTCCCTTGTCCATCGGGGTGGTGGCCTCGCGCGATTACATAGACCGCGCCTTGCCGGCGGCGGGCCGGAAGGGGCGAGGGTTGAGCTGGATCGGCTATGGCGACGTGCCCGAGCTTGCGTCCATGATCGCGGCCTCGGCCTTTCCCGAGGCGCGGATCCGCCATTCGGTGCCCGACCCTGAAATGCAACTGCATCTTGTCCGCGCGGGTGCGGGGATGACTTTCCTTGCGACATGGGTCACGTCAGTCTTCCCCGAGCTGCAACGCGTTCCCGGCACCGAGCTTGATCAGCGGCGCGCAACCTGGGTTCTTCTGCATGGCGAACTGCGCCGGGTGCGAAGGGTCCGGCTTTTCGTCGACTACCTGTGTGATGCCCTTCTGGAACGACGCGCGGCGTTCGTGGGATCTTGATCCGACGGCGTTCCCAGGGGGGGGAAGGGGTGTATGGTCAGGCCGCCTGCAGATCAAACCCACCCCTCGTCAGATAGGTCGGGTTTTGGCTGCGGCGTGCCAAGGTTGACGTGATGCCCCATCAGCCGTTCAACAGTCTAGTCGGCCATCAGTGCCTTGATACCGCTGATGAAAGCCGCGTCGTCCTGCGCCTTGCGCCGGTCCAGCAGGTCGACGGCATCCGGCCCGGCGCGGAATCGGAGCTGATTGCCAGGTGTGGTGGCGGCCTGCCAGATCACGTTGGCTACCACCTCGGGCGCCGAGGGGTTCGCGGCCAGCTTGCCGAACAGCCGTCCCATGGCGGCGGCGGTGGGGGCATAATCTGTCAGATCATCGCTCATGGCAAAGTCGAAGGAGCGTCCGCCGAAGTCTGTCTTGATCATGCCGGGCTCGACGATGCGGACGCGGATGCCCAGCGGTTCCAGCTCGTAATGCAGTGCCTCGGACAGGCCTTCGACGGCGAATTTCGTGCCGTGATAAAGCGTGCCGAGGGGAAAGGTGACCTGCCCACCAATGGACGAGATGTTCACGATGGTGCCTGCGCGGCGCGCACGCATCTGCGGCAACACGGCTTTCGTTACCTCCAGCAGGCCGATGACGTTGGTGTCGAACTGGCGGCGGATGCGATCGGTGGAAAACGCCTCAAGGGGGCCGTAGGCGCCATAGCCGGCATTGTTCAACAAGACATCGATGGCGCCGAAACGAGCGATCCCTTCGCTGACCGCAGCCGTAATCGATGCCGGGTCTGTCACGTCGAGACGCGCGATCAGCAGCTTGTCGAGATCTCCAATGTCTGATGCGGCGGGGTCACGCATCGTGGCGATGACATTCCAGCCCTCCGACTGGAAGCGCAGGGCGCTGGCCTTGCCGATGCCGGAGGACGCGCCGGTGATGAGAATGGTGGGCATAAGGGTCTCCTTCAGGCGTTGAGGCGCAGCATGTCGGCGATGCCGAAGTTGGTCAGGACGGTGCGCGTGACGTCGTGCAGCGCAGCGTTGTAGCGCTCGATCTCGGGGCCGACGCCGGTGTGGTCGACCACGGTGCGAAAGGGCTTTTTCCCGAAGGGCAGGGCCAGCAGGGCTGTCACGGCCTCGGCGATGCGTTCGGGGCGTTGTTCGGGCGTTGATTGCAGCATTTGAGCCAGACCCTGCGCCGACATTTCGGGCAGGACCGCGAAATCGCCATACTCGGCCTCGCGCGCCGGATCGATCGGCGTCACCATCCCGTCGAAGAAGGCGGTGGGCATGGCGCCCGGCTCGATGATGCAGGATTCGATTCCGAACCCGGACAGTTCAGTCCGGTAGCATTCGACGATCGCCTCGAGCGCCCATTTCGATGCGGAATAGGTGCCGTAGAAGGGTGTCGCGATGCGCCCGATCAGGCTGGAGGTATAAAGCACCGTGCCGCGCCTCTGCGCCCGCATGTGCGGAAGAGCGGCCCGCATCACGCGCTGGATGCCGGTGATGTTGACGTCGAAGACGCGGGTCATGTCCTCGGGCGCCATGAGTTCCTGAATGCCATAGGCGCCGATTCCCGCATTGTTGAACAGCACGTCCAAACCACGCAAAGCGGTGATGGCATCCGCCACGCCCGCCTCGGTGCTTGCGGTATCTGTCACGTCCATCTCGACGATGTGCGTGCCCTCGGCCTGCAATGCGGCGATGATGTCGGCCTTGTTTCCGTTGCGGGTGCGGACACTGCCCGCCACCTCGTGCCCCTGTGCCATCAGCGCCCGTGCGGTTGGCAGGCCAAAGCCTCCGGCGATCCCCGTAATGAATACCTTTGCCATATGCTTGGTCCTTGCTTTGCGATAAAGTTACGATACTCCGAACGGGCGGCAGATACTTTCATCATTGTCTTGAAAACTTGCCTGATCCTCCGAAGAACAAAAACTTTTATCACGAGAAACGGCGCATTCATGGTATCGGAGCCGTGAAGGGAGAGGGGCATGACGCGTTTGCTGGATCGCGCGACGGCGCTTTTGGACAAGGCGCAGTTGCCACAAGGCGCTTTTCCGCATGAATCAAGTGGCCTGCACCTGCTGCGCTACGCAGCAGAGACACCGCAGACTGCTACGATCTATCGCCCGCTTCTGTGTCTTGTGCTGCGGGGCGCCAAGCAAGTCAGCACCGGCGCACGCAATCTGACAGTGGCGCAAGGGCAATCGCTGGTCGTCAGTCATGCTCTGCCGGTTGCCTCGCGGATCACCGCAGCCACCGGCGAGACGCCTTATGTGGCGCTGGTCATGCCGCTGGATCTTGACCTGTTGCGGGGG
>JAJLKH010000158.1:0-11661 GCA_033839205.1 Rhodobacterales bacterium
GATCAACAGGACGGGATTTGTTGCATGAAAGATGCGTTTTTCTTCGGCTATGGCTCGCTGGTCAACCGCGCCACGCATGATTACGGCCAAGCCCGCGCCGCAACCCTGCCCGGCTGGCGGCGTGCCTGGCGGCATACCGCCCTGCGGCCCGTGGCCTTTCTGACGGCCGAACCCGATCCCGCCACCGCCATCGAGGGGCTGATCGCCGCCGTGCCGGGGTCGGACTGGGCAGCACTTGACGCGCGCGAGGCCGCCTATGACCGCCACCCGGTCTGCGATGACGTGCGCCATGACCTGTCGCCCCGCCCGCCCGTGTCGGTCTATGCGATCCCGCAGGATCGCCAGCGCGCCCCGACCGAGGCCTATCCGGTTCTTCTCAGCTATCTCGACGTGGTGGTGCAGGGCTATGCGCGCGAGTTCGGCGCGGATGGCGTGGCGCGTTTCTTCGCCACCACGACCGGGTGGGAGGCGCCGATCCTTGATGACCGCGCATCCCCCGTCTATCCGCGCCATCAACGGCTGAGCGCCGCTGAACGCGCCATGACCGACGATCATCTGGCCCGCCTGGGCGCCCGGATCATCACCACGCGCCCGCCCGGCCTGTAGGCCATCCGTTTCTTCTTGCCTGAAATATCCTCGGGGGGATCGTCGTACAAAGTTCGTCTTTGTCGAACCTAGTTAGTCGTGGGGGGCCGACAGGCCCCCGGCCCGGCCCGAAGGGACCCCCCCCCCGCCCGGACCCCCGCCCCCACCGCCAACGCCCCCCCCAGGCGGGGCCCAGCCGCCGCCCCGGTCCGCCCGGCTTTTCGTCTCCAACCAACGCGCGGGGGGGTGACCGCGCACTTGGAGCGGTTTTGGGCCCCGGTTGGGGGGGGGGGCGCCCCCCCCCCCCCCCTGCCCGGCCCGAAAGGATCAGCCGCGCGCGCGGATCACCTGCAGCAGCGGCATCAGCGCGCCCATGTCGGGCCCATGCGCCTGCCCGGTCAGCGCCAGGCGCAGCGGCATGAAAAGCCCCTTGCCCTTGCGGCCTGTCGCCTCTTTGACCGCCGCGGTCCACTGGCCCCATGTCTGGTCGTCGAACGGGCCCTCGGGCAGCAGCGCCAGCGCCTGTGCGACGAAATCGCGGTCTTCATCGGCGATCACCGGCGCGGCCCCGTCGCGGCAGAGCGCCCACCATCCCGCCAGGTCGGCGCGGGTGGTGATGTTGTCGCGCGCCACCGCCCAGAACCGGGGGGCAAGGTCCGCCGGCACGCCCAGCGCCGCCAGGTCACCGGCGACCGCATCAAGCGGCAGGGTCTGCAGGTGTTTCGCCGTCAGCGGGAACAGGTCCTGCTCGTCGAACTTGGTGGGGGCCGCGCCAAAGCGGGTGATGTCGAAGCCTTCGATCAGCTCGTCCATCGTGCTGCGCAATTCGACCGGGTCCGAGGACCCGAGCCGCGCCATCAGCGACAGCAGGGCCATCGGCTCTACCCCCTGCGCGCGCAGGTCCTTGATAGACAGCGCGCCCAGGCGTTTGGACAGCGCCTCGCCCTGCGGGCCGGTCAGCAGCGAATGATGCGCAAAGCTTGGCACGGTGCCGCCCAGCGCCTGGATGATCTGGATCTGGGTCGCGGTATTGGTCACGTGGTCCGAGCCGCGCACGATATGGGTGACACCCATTTCCGTGTCATCCACGACCGAGGCCAGCGTATAAAGCACCTGCCCGTCGGCGCGGATCAGCACCGGGTCCGACACCGAGGCCGCGTCGATCGAGATGTCGCCCAGGATGCCATCGGTCCATTCGATCCGTTCCTGGTCCAGCTTGAAGCGCCAGTAGCCCTCGCGCCCCTCGGCGCGGAAGGCGGCTTTCTGCTCCTCGGTCAGGGACAGATGCGCGCGGTCATAGACCGGGGGTTTGCCCATGTTCAGCTGTTTCTTGCGCTTGAGGTCCAGCTCTGTCGGTGTCTCGAACACCTCGTAGAAGCGGCCCATGGCGCGCAGGCGGTCGGCGGCGGCGGCATAGCGGTCAAGGCGCAGGGACTGCCGTTCGATCCGGTCCCATTCCAGGCCCAGCCATTCGAGGTCGCGCTTGAGCTGGTCGACATATTCCTCTTTCGACCGCTCCTGGTCGGTATCGTCGATGCGCAGGATGAAGGTGCCGCCCGATTTGCGGGCGATCAGGTAGTTCATCAGCGCGGTGCGCAGGTTGCCCACGTGGATAAAGCCTGTGGGCGAAGGGGCGAAACGGGTCGTGGTCATGGGGCATCTCCTGTTGGCTCGTCCTCTGTCACAGGCCGGGGCATTTGTCCAGAAATCGCCGCGTGCGCCCGGTTTTGGCGCATAAAGGCACATCACGTGATCGCGAGCGCACAACCAACGGAAGACAGTCGTGCTATCTTGCGATCCACAACAGCCTTTGGAGGACCCCGATGACCAAGATCAACATGTCCCGCCGTTCCGTTCTGGCCAGTGCCGCGGCCCTGCCGCTGGCCGGTGTCGCCGCGACCCGGGCCAAGGCCGCCGCCCCGCTGATGGGTGCATCGCGCGCGCCTTACAACCGTATCAAGCTGGGTGGTTTCGATGTCACCTCGCTGCTGGCGGGCACCCGCACCGTGCCCGATCCGAACACGATCTTCGGGTTGAACGTGACGCCCGAGGAATTCGCCGCCGCCTCCGAGGCCGCGCTGATCCCCACCGACAAGTCGCAGTTCTTCTTTACGCCCACCGTGATCAATACCGGGGCCGAGCTGGTGCTGTTCGACACCGGTCTGAACGGCGCGGGCATCACCGCGGCGCTGGCGGCCGCCGGTTACACGCCCGACCAGATCGATGTGGTGGTTCTGACCCATATGCATGGCGACCATATCGGCGGCCTGATGACCGATGGCGCGCCGACCTTCCCCAATGCACGCTACGTGACCGCGGCGGCCGAGTTCGATCACTGGAACGGCACCGACAACGAGGGCTTTGCCAATAACGTGCGCCCGATGGCCGAGAAGATCGAGATGATCGGCGATGGCGGCACCGTGGCGTCCGGCATCACGGGGATGGCGGCCTTTGGCCATACGCCCGGTCACATGACCTACATGATCGAAAGCGAAGGCCAGCAGTTGGTGCTGGGGGCCGATTTCGCCAACCATTACGTGTGGTCGCTGGCCCATCCCGACTGGGAAGTGCGCTTTGACATGGACAAGGCGGCCGCCGCGGCGACCCGTCGTCGTATCCTTGGCATGCTGGCGGCTGACCGCATCCCCTTTATCGGGTATCATATGCCCTTCCCGGCGCTTGGCTTTGTCGAGACGCGCGGCGACGGGTTCCACTATGTCCCTGCCAGTTACCAGTTCGTGATGGACAGCTGATCCAGAGACCCCAAGACGCAAACCGGCTGTCCGGAACGGCGCGCCATCCTCCCTCGGGGGTGGCGCGTTTTTCATGCGCGCGGTTCAGGCCGCGGCGATGAACCGCGCGGCGACGGCGCCTGTCATATGGGTGATCCGCCCGCCCGCGATGGTGGCGCCGACATGGCCGGTGTCGTCCAGCACGATCAGATCGGCGCGCAGGCCCGGCTTGAGGCTGCCGCGATCCGTCAGCCGAAGCAGCCTTGCCGGCCCGCCGGACACCAGATCCCATGCGGCCGGCAGGCCGAGGCGATCCGCCAGCATCAGCGCGGCCTGTCGCGGCGCCGGGTAGTGGTAATCCGAGGCCAGCGCATCGCAGAGGCCATCCGCGATCAGATCGGCCGCCGCGACATTCCCGGAATGCGATCCGCCCCGCACCACGTTGGGCGCGCCCAGAACGATCCTGTCCCCCCCGGCGCGGGCCGCCGCCGCGGCCGCGTGGGTTTCGGGGAATTCCGACACCGGAACCCCGCGCGCGCGCCATGCCGCGCGCCCTGCCGCAGTTGCGTCATCATGGCTGCCAAGGATCACGCCAGCGCCGAGAAAGCGCGCCGCCAGCGCGTCCAGCGCCGCAGGCACCTGCGCGGACTGGTCATGCAGTCGCTGCATCAGGGCCAGATGATCATCGGGGGAGCGCCCGCTTTTCAGCGCCTGCCCGGTCAGGCGCGGCGGGCGTTTGCCCGCCGACAGCGCGGCATGGGGCAGGTGATCGTTGAAGACGACATAGCCGATCCCGAAACGCGCAACCGCATCCGCGATGGCGGGATAATCATCCAGCAGATGGGTTTCCATCCGCAGTTGCGCGCGCATGTCCGTGCCAAGGCCGGGGTGATCGGCCAGCGCATCCAGAAAACGCAGGGCGAAATCCGGGCCGCGCATCCCGCCTTCCCAGCTCCAGAATTGGGCCAGAAGGGCGGTAGTGATGCCGTTGGCGGCCAGTTCCGCCTCGGCCGCCGCCAGCCCCTGCGCCAGATCGCGCATCGCCCCGCGGCGCGGCGCAAGATGCCGCTCGAATCCGTCGCCGTGGACATCGACGATGCCCGGCAGCACGCGGAAACCTGTCAGATCAACGCGACGCGGCTGTGGTGCATCGGTGATCCGCCCCTCGGCCAGCGACAACGGCGCGTGGTCAAGACCATGGGGCAACAGGACCCTGGCCCCGGTCAGGGTGAGGTTCAGCGCCGCCGTCATTCCAGCACCGGCAGCGCCATCACGGCCTGCCCCCAGGTGATCGACCGATCGAAGGCACCATCGCGCAGGAAGGCCAGCGTCTGCGCGATGACCAGCGGGTTGTTCATCATGAAGGTATGGGTGACATGGAGCACGATATGATCGGCCATGCCTTCCACCCTGGTGGTTTCGACCGAGACCTTGCCATCGTCCGGCCCGTCGATCATGGCCGAAAAGACCGGGTTCACTGACCTGTCTCCGGCGATCACGCCAAGGTCGAAATCCACGGGCGGCAGATGCGCGGGCATGCCCTTGTCCCCCGTGCGCAGCTGCTTGCCCGCCGGTCCGTTGAACCAGCCGAACGCCTCGAGGTTGCCCAGCACATCGACCAGTTCGGACCCGGCATTGGGGGGCGCCAGCATGACCACGCGGCCCAGCCGTTCCGGCCGGTTCGCGATCATCCAGACGCGGGTGAGGATCCCGCCCATCGAATGGGTGACGATATGAATGGTCCGGTCGCCACAGGCCGCAATCGCCCGCGGCAGGACCTGGGTGGCGAGGTTGCTGATCGTCTCTTCGGTCGAGGGATAGCCGGGGTTGACCACCTTGTAGCCTTCGGCCTTGAACACCTGTTCCATCAGCAGGAAGGAAGCATCGGTGCGGGCCAGGCCATGCAGCATGATCACGCAGTCTTCGGTCCCTGCATCATGGTCGCCACGCTGGGTCTGCGCGGCGATGGTCCCGGCAAGGATCAGCAGGGCGAGAAAAGGCGCGAAAGCGTATTTCAGTGCGGGGCGTTTCATGCCAGACAGATAGTCGCCTTTGCCAAGCTGCAAAAGCCCATTCCGCCCGAGGTCAGATGCCGCAGCCCAGACTTGCCACACGCGCCGTGATCCTGCACGAAAACCGGCTTTTGCTGGTCAATGCCTGGCGCGATCCGGGATCGGACCTGTGGTGCGCCCCCGGCGGCGGCGCCGAGCGGGGCCAATCCCTGCCCGACAACCTGGCCCGCGAGGTGCATGAGGAGACGGGGCTGACCATTCGCGTGGGCGCGCCTTGCCTGGTGAACGAGTTTCACGATCCGGCGGGCGGTTTTCACCAGGTCGAGGTGTTCTTTCGCGCCACCATCACCGCCGGGCAGCTATCCGACGACTGGACCGATCCCGAGGGCATCGTCAGCCGCCGCCGCTTTGTCACGCGCGAGGAGATGCAGGGCCTGCGGTTCAAGCCCGACAGCCTGCCGCATGTCGCCTGGGCGCGGGGCTTTGGCTATGACCCGCTGGAGCCGATCCTGCCGGGGTGATGCTGCCGGGGTGATCCTGCCGCGTTGATCTTGCCGCGTTGATCTGGCGGTTCAGGCCAGTGGCAAGCCCGCGGGATAGGTCAGATCGGCGGTGACGCCTGCCATGCCCGGCCGGATCGCGTAAAGCAGGGTCTGGCCCGGATGGGGTGGCGTGACAAGGTTCTGCGCCGCAACATCGGAAAAGCCGAAGCGCCGGAACCATGCGGGATCGCCCACCACGGTCACGGCCTTGGCCCGGTTCTGCCGCGCAAGGTCAAGGCCCTGGCGGATCAGCTCATCCTCGATCCCGCGCTTCTTGCGGCGCGGATGCACGGCCAGTGTCGCCAGCGACCACCAGCCCGCAGGGCTTTGATGGCGCGCGAACCCGAGGTAGCCCTGTATCGCCAGCCCCTCGACCCAGACGAGTTCCAGCGGCATGTCCCCCGCATCGCGCAGCCCGTCCAGCAGGTCGGCGCGCGCGGGCCCACCGAAGCAGCCGGTCAGCAAGGCGCGCAACGCGGCGCGATCCTCAGGCAGCAGATATCGCAGGCTCATGAACGACCCCCTCCCCTTTCGGCGGGGCGGAACCGCGCCCCGTCCGCGGTGATCCGGCATCGGGATTCCTGCAACAAGCATGGCCATGCGCCGGGGTGGGCCGAGGGGATCACAAAGCGGTCAGATGCCCGAAATTCAGGCGTTCTTGCCTAGCTTCTGCACCTTTCTTGGCGGCGACAGCGCCGCCAGCGCGACGCCGCCCAGCACCAGGGTCGAGGCGAGGACAAAGCGCAGGCTGAGCCCTTCGCCCAGCAGGGCCAGGCCGCCCAGCGCGGCGATGACGGGCACGCAGAGCTGGGCCACCGCCGCGCGCGACGGGCCCAGCGCGGGCAGCACCGCATACCACAGCGCATAGCCGCAGCCCGATGTGACAGCCCCCGACAGGATGGCAAGCACGACCCCCTGAGCCGTGGCCCCGTCAGGCAACAGCACGAAGAGGATCAGGCCGAGGGGCGTGGCAAGGATGAAATTGCCCGCCGTGGCGCGCAAGGGATCGGTCGCCCCGCGCCCCAGCAGCGAATAGATGCCCCAGCCCAGCGCCGCCGCCGCCATCAGGGCCGCGCCCAGCGGATCGGGTGCCGTGGCGCCGGCAGGCCAGAGCAGCCACGCGAGGCCGCACATCGCAAGGCCGGCCCCGGCCCAGCGGCGGGGCGGCACCGCCTCGCGCAGGATCAGGGCGCCGGCGAACATGGTGATCTGCACGCCGCCGAACAGGATCAGCGCCCCCACCCCGGCGGGCAGGCTGACATAGGCAAAGGAGAAACCGAGCACGTAAAGCGCAAGGCTGCCCGCCCCCGCAGGATCGAGCCGTGGCCGCCAGCCGCCGCGCCGCGCGCCCACCAGAAGCCAGAGGCACAGCGCGCCAGAGGCCAGGCGGATCGCGGCAAAGGCGGCCGGGCCGGTCGCGCCATCCTCGAGGGCCATCCGGTTGAGGATGGAGTTGGCGGCGAAGGCCAGCATGGTGAGGGCGGTCAGGAGGAAAAGGCGCATGGGATATGGCTATCCTATCGGGGCACGGGACAGAAGACGCAAAGCGCGCAACCGAAACATGTTGCCGCTCAACCCTTGCGGTGCTTGATCCGCAAGCCGGGGACGGTCTAGGCTGCCTTTGACAATGAATGTTCCAGCAAGGACAAGCACATGCCCCTGGTCCGCGTCAGACGCCGCTCTCGCACCCGCAAATACGGAGTGCCCATTGCCGTGGCGCTGGTCGTTCTTGCGGCGCTTTATGTTGTCAGCGCCTCGATGGGGCTGCACCGCACGGCGAGCCAGCTGTTGACGGCGGGCACGCTGGCGCAGCGGGTGAACGCCGCCGCCCCGGCGCAGGACCCGGCCAGCCTTGGGTATCGGGGCGATCCACGGACGGCTTTGGGCCTGGATTTCGAGACTCTGGCGATCCAGACGACACTGGGCCCGGCAGAGGCCTGGCTGGTGCCCGAACCGTTGCAACCCGGCGCGCCGCAGCCGCATATGGCGGCGCTTTACGTGCATGGGATCGCCGGTGCGCGCGAGGATGGGTATCGGTTCCTGCCGCTGCTGCACGAGGCGGGCCTGCCCACCTTGATGATCAGCTATCGCAATGACGACAACGCGCCCGCGTCTCCCGACGGGCGTTTCGGCTTTGGCCTGACCGAATGGCCCGATCTGGAGGCCGCCGTTCTGGCGCTGCGCGACCGGGGTTACGGCGAGGTGATGATCGTGGCGGATTCGATGGGCGGGGCGATCCTTGGCCAGTTCATGGCCCGCAGCGCCGAAGCGGGGCGCGTCAGCGCCATCGCGCTGGATTCCCCCGCGCTGGAATTCAGCGCGGTTCTGGAACATATGGCGCGCAACATGGGCCTGCCCCTGCCGGGTATCGTAGCGCGCAGCACGCTGCTGCTGCTGCGGGTGACGCAGCCATCCGACCTGGCCGAGGCCAGCGTGACCGGGCGCTATGCGGGGTTCTATGGGCCGCTGTTCCTGGCGCATGGCAGCGCGGATCGGGTGGTGCCGGTGGCGACATCGCAACATCTGCTGCGGCTGCGCGCGGCATCCGACACGGCGGAGACGACCGTGGGTCTTGTGACGAAGGCCGATCACCTGCAATCGCATGCCGAAAACCCGGAGGTCTTTGCAGAGGCGTTCCGCAAGTTCCTGGGCATGACAAGGGTGCCATGAACGTGGCGTAGGGTGCGTGCTTGCACGCACCATATTTCCTCGCATCAACAAACGGTGCGTGCTTGCACGCACCCTACGGCACCGCCGTCAACCGCCCATTAACCAAAACCATGCACGGTGGGGGCATGTCGAATTATCGCCGCCCTTTTATACCTGGTGCCCAGATCTTTTTCACCGTCGCGCTGGCCAGTCGTGGCAGCCGCATGTTGGTGGATCACATCGACCTGCTACGCGGCGCGGTGAGGCAAACGCGGCGAGAGCGCCCTTTTGGCATCAACGCCTGGGTTGTCTTGCCCGATCATCTGCATTGCGTCTTGACCCTGCCCGCAGGGGGTTCCGATTATCCAACACGCTGGCGGCTGATCAAGACACGTTTTTCACGGCACATGCCTGCGGGGCCCCTACGTCCATCGCATATTCTGCGCGGCGAGCGGGGCATCTGGCAGCGCAGGTATTGGGAACATCATATCCGGGACCATGCGGATTTCGCGGCGCACGTCCGGTATTGTTGGATCAACCCCGTCAAACATGGTTTTGTCCGGTCGCCCGAAGAATGGCCCTATTCATCCATTCGCAGGGACATTGCGAACGGCGGAGATGATCCAAATGACGCCAGCCATTCTCTCATTCCGTCGGGTGCGTGATTTCACGCACCGATTTGCACCCGCCAAATGAAAAGGGCCCGCCATTGGCGAGCCCTTCCCCTGTTTCGACGAGCCGGCAGATTACATCATGCCGCCCATGCCGCCCATGTCGGGCATGCCTGCGCCTGCGCCGGCACCTTCCTTGGCGGGACGGTCAGCCACCATCGCCTCGGTGGTGATCAGCAGGCCGGCAACCGAGGCTGCATCCTGCAGCGCGGTGCGCACGACCTTGGCCGGGTCGATCACGCCGAACTTGAACATGTCGCCATATTCTTCGGTCTGCGCGTTGAAGCCGAAGGTCTTGTCCTGGCTCTCGCGGATCTTGCCTGCGACGACCGAACCGTCAACGCCCGAGTTCTCGGCGATCTGGCGCAGCGGCGCTTCGATGGCGCGGCGGATGATCGAGATGCCGACGTCCTGGTCGCTGTTCGCGCCCTTCAGACCTTCGAGCGTCTTGCCGGCCTGGATCAGGGCCACGCCGCCACCGACGACGATGCCTTCCTGAACGGCCGCGCGGGTTGCGTTCAGCGCGTCATCGACGCGGTCCTTGCGCTCTTTCACTTCGGTTTCGGTCATGCCGCCGACGCGGATGACGGCAACGCCGCCAGCCAGCTTGGCCACACGTTCCTGCAGCTTCTCGCGGTCGTAGTCGCTGGTGGTTTCTTCGATCTGCTGACGGATCTGGGCCACGCGGGCTTCGATCTCGGCCTTTTCGCCATGGCCGTCCACGATGGTGGTTTCGTCCTTGGTGATCGAGACTTTCTTGGCCGAACCCAGCATGTCGATGGTCACGGATTCCAGCTTCATGCCCAGGTCTTCGCTGATGACCTGACCGCCGGTCAGGATCGCGATGTCCTGCAGCATCGCCTTGCGGCGATCACCGAAGCCGGGCGCCTTGACGGCTGCGATCTTGAGACCGCCGCGCAGCTTGTTGACAACCAGGGTTGCCAGGGCTTCGCCTTCCACGTCCTCTGCGATGATCAGCAGCGGCTTTTGCGACTGGATCACGGACTCGAGCAGCGGGACCATCGGCTGCAGCGACGAGAGTTTCTTCTCGTGCAGCAGGATCATGCAGTCTTCCAGCTCGGCGACCATCTTGTCGGGGTTGGTCACGAAATAGGGGCTGAGGTAGCCGCGATCGAACTGCATCCCTTCGACCACGATGGTCTCGGTTTCCAGGCCCTTGTTCTCTTCGACGGTGATGACACCCTCGTTGCCGACCTTCTGCATCGCGTCTGCGATCTGGCGGCCGATTTCGGCTTCGCCGTTGGCCGAGATGGTGCCGACCTGCGCCACTTCGGCGCTGTCGCTCACGTCACGGGCGGCGGCCTTGATCGCGTCCACGACCTTGGAGGTCGCGAGGTCGATGCCGCGCTTGAGGTCCATCGGGTTCATGCCGGCGGCAACGGCCTTCATGCCTTCCTTGATGATGGCCTGGGCCAGAACGGTAGCGGTGGTGGTACCGTCGCCCGCTTCGTCATTGGTACGCGACGCGACTTCCTTGACCATCTGCGCGCCCATGTTCTCGAACTTGTCGGCCAGCTCGATCTCCTTGGCGACGGACACGCCGTCCTTGGTGATCGTCGGGGCGCCGAAGCTCTTGTCGAGCACGACGTTGCGGCCCTTCGGGCCGAGGGTCGCCTTGACGGCGTTGGCGAGGATGTTCACGCCCTTGACCATGCGGGCGCGGGCGTCTTCACCGAAACGGATTTCCTTGGCAGCCATTGCTTTAACTCCAGAATGCTTTGATTGGGGGATGTGACTGGTCGCGCGTGAGGCGCGTTATCAGCCCAGGACGGCCAGGATGTCGTCTTCCTTGACCACCAGGTACTCGGTGCCGTCGATCTTCACTTCGGTGCCGGCGTACTTGCCGAACAGCACCTTGTCGCCGGCCTTCACCGAAGGCGCGCGCACCGAGCCGTTGTCCAGCGCCTTGCCGGCGCCCACGGCGAGCACTTCGCCCTTGATCGGCTTCTCGGTGGCCGAGTCCGGGATCACGATGCCGCCGGCGGACATCTTCTCTTCTTCCATACGCTTGATGACCACGCGGTCGTGGAGCGGCTTGATGTTCATGAGTGTCCTCGTTAGTCCTTTAATTTCAACGACATGGGCCTTTCTGTTAGCACTCGGCCCTGGTGAGTGCCAATGATACGCGCGCAACCGGCGCACCGGAAGCCGCGCGGCCCGCCCTCGGTATGGGCCGACCGCCGGGCTTTCAAGGGGGGCCTCCCGACCCTACAATCGGACGGACCCCCGGCCGGCGGGGGCCAGGCTGCTCCAAGCCCCTGAAATCCAAGGGTTTGGCGCCAAGCCAAGAAGCCGGCAACCCGGAATCGCCAGTGCCCGTCCGCCAGCCAGGGGGGCTTTGGGATGGAAGCACCGGCTCCGGGCCAAAGCACCGACGCGGTTGGCCAAAACGCGCGGCGCGGATCCTTGCAGGGTTTTTTCGGGGAAACACCAATGACGCAGTTGTTCA
>JAJLKH010000159.1:0-4350 GCA_033839205.1 Rhodobacterales bacterium
TCTGGTGGATATGGACACCGCATGGCAGCCCGTCGACAAGGAGGAGCAGCTGTTCGAGGGGCGCGACCGCAAGACCGGTGCCGTCAAATGGACCGGCACCCGCGTCGATCTGGCCTTCGGGGCCAATTCGCAGCTGCGCGCCCTGTCCGAGCTTTATGCGCAGGATGACGCGAAGGACAAGTTCGTCCGCGATTTCGTGGCGGCCTGGACCAAGGTGATGAACGCGGATCGTTTCGATCTGGCGTAATCGCATATCGGTGCGACACCGGAAGGCACGCCAGCGCAGGCTGGTGTGCCTTTTCATTGCGGGTGTGGCCCGGCCTGTCGGGCTGCGCTGCGTCTGGCGCCTGACGGAGGCTTTACCCCGCCGCCGGTCCGGTAGTATGTCAGGGCAGGGCGGTCCTCGCGGGCTGGCTCGTTGACCCCGGGGGCAGGAGAGACGATGGCGAGCGACAATCAGGAACGGTTCCGGGACCTTGCGGCCCGGATGTCCGATCTTGTGCCATACGTGGTCTTCCTGGCTTTTGTCGGGGCGCTGAACCTGTTGCCCTACGGGTTGCGGGTCAGGCTGGGCGGGTTCGTCTTTGCGCGCCTTGTCGCCCCTCTGGCAGGCTATCGCAGGCGGATCGAGGACAATCTGCGGCTGATCTTTCCGGCCATGTCCGAGGCGCAGCGCGCCGATGTGACCGCGGCCACATCGCGCAATATCGGACGCATGGCGATGGAGCTGCTGTCGCCCAAGGGGTTGCGCCAGCGCGCGCTGGCGGCCCCCGTCAGCGGGCCGGGCTGGGACGCGATGCAAGAGGCCAAGGCCGAGAACCGCCCGATCATCCTGGTGTCGGGGCATTTCGGCAATTACGACGTGATCCGCGCGGGCACGATCGCGCATGGGTTTCGCGTGGGCGGCATCTACCGTGCGCTGAACAACCCCTATTTCAACCGCTATTACCTGCGCAACATCAGCACCATCGGCACGCCCCTGTTCGAGCGGGGCCGCCGGGGCCTGGGCGAGATGGTGCGCTTTCTGCGTGGTGGCGGGACCGTGGCAATGCTGATCGATCAGCACATGCACAAGGGCGAGCCGCTGGATTTCATGGGCCAGACCGCGATGACGGCCCTGTCGGCGGCCGAGATGGCGTTGAAATACGACGCGCTTCTGGTGCCCTGCTATGGTATCCGGCGCGACGATGGTCTGTCCTTTGATGCGGTTTTCGAGGCCCCGATCCCCCATACCAATGCCGTCGAGATGACGCAGGCCCTGAACGACAGCCTTCAGGCGCGGATCGAGCAGAACATCGACCAGTGGTTCTGGATCCATCGGCGCTGGAAGGGCGGCGCGCCGCATGGCTGAGCAGGACCGCCTGGGCCGCCTGTGGGACCGGCTGCACAATTTCTGGATCGACCAGGGGGTGATCCGCCTGTTCTGGGCGAATGCCGCGACGATCGCGCCCGGCGTGTTCCGGTCCAACCAGCCCGACAAGCGGCGGTTGGCGCGGATGAAGGCGCAGGGGCTGGCATCGGTGCTTTACCTGCGCGGCAGCGACGGCGGCGCGCCCTTCCGGGCGGAGCGCCACGCCTGCGCGGCGTTGGGGCTGCGGTTTCACAGCTTCAACATGAGCGCGCATCGCCTGCCCCCGCCCGAAAGGGTGCTGGCCCTGATCGCGCTGTTCCGGCGGATCGACAAGCCGTTCCTGTTGCATTGCCGCGCGGGTGCGGATCGCACAGGGCTGGCCAGCGCCATCTACCTGCTGGCGATCGAGGGCCGCCCGATCGCCGAGGCGCGGGCGATGCTGTCGGCGCGGTTCGGGCATTGGAGCTGGTCTTCGACCGGGGTGCTGGACCAGATGGTGCTGAGCTATGCGACCGATCACGCGGCCAGCGGGATCGGGTTCGAGGATTGGGTTGCGACACGCTATGACCCCGCCGCGATCACGGCGGATTTCGCCCGGCTGACGCTGTGGGACCGGATCAGCCGGTCGCTGCGCTGAAGCGCAGCCGCGCCGCATCGAAGCCCAGACCGATCCGGCCCGCCATCTTGTGAAAGCTGCGGATCATCGCGATCCGGTTGAGCCGCGCCGAGGCCGAGCGGAAGGGGATCGCGTGGATGTCGCCGAAGCCGTCGATCAGCACGAATTGATCCGCGCCGTCGCGTTGCCCCAGCGCGATATTGGCCGCCGTCATGTCGCCCGCAACGATCCCGTGCCGGAACATCCGGTCCGCGAACTGGTCCAGCAGGGCGATCATCGCGGGATCAAGCGGGCCTTCGCCGGCGAGGGATTTCAGCGTGCGCCCCAGCATCTGGCCGGACATGGCGATGCGTTCGACCGCCAGCACCGGCCCGATGTCTGAATCGCAAAAGCCGTAGAGGTTGGGGATCGGCAGATCATCGGTTGCGATGCCGGCAAGGCGGGCGCGCAGGTAGCAGTCGCTTTCCTTGAAGAACGGATGCCACAGGGTGCGGGGGGCCAGTTTCAGCATCAGCCGCCGGAAATTGCCAAGATCGGCAAGGCTCAGCCGGATCGCCGCGCCCGCTGGCAGGCCCAGGGCGTCATGCAGCGATTTCGGGGCCTTGAACAGAAGATCGGGAAAATCCGGGTGGTGATAGACAAGCCGGTCCTGCCCGTTGGCCACCGGCGCAAGCCCCGCAAGGGCCAGCGGTTGCGCCGGAAAGAGCATGGCGGGTGTCGTGCTCATGCCGTGGTTGCCCCTGTGCCGGGGCGGTCGGCGCCACGGTAGCCTTCCAGCAGCGCGCCCCAATCGGGGTCGGTCCAGTGGAGCCCGGGCACCTTGCCCTTTTCCTTGAGCAAGGAACGTTCCAGCCGCTGGAGGTTGTCTTGTGCCCAACGCCCCTGCGGGCGGCGTTCGCATTTGTCGAAATCGATCAGCCAGATGCCGCCTGTGCCATCCAGCAGGATGTTGCGGCAGTTCAGATCCGAATGATGCACGCCCGCCTTGTGAAAGCGCGCGATCACCGCCCCGATGCGCATCCAGTCATCGACCGGCAGCGGCGCCTGGGCCAGGATATCGGCCAGCGGGCGAGTGTCGGGGATGCGTTCCATCAGCAGGTCGGCGCGATACCAGGGGCCAAGCGGGCTGAAGCGCGCGGCCACGGGGCGCGGCACTGGCAGGCCCTGGTCGTGCATCCAGCCCAGCAGCGTGAATTCGCGCATGGCGCGGCTGCTGTCCACGGGTTCGCGCAGGTAGAGATCCTTGACGATCCGGCCCACCATCCCGCCGCGCCAGTAGTGGCGCAGCACCATGTCGCGCCCGTCATGGCGCAGGAACCACGCGGTGTTGCGCCCGGTCGAGGTGCCGGTCAGGCGGCCTGTGCGCGCCAGCCATCGGGGATCGAAGAGGTCATTCTGAAAGCCGGGCAGAAGATCTGCATCATGCCAGATGATCTGGGCGCCGTTCCGGCCTGTGGTGATGTCAGCCATGCCGCGCCCTATGCCTCAGCGCCACAGCTCATCGACCCATGCCACCGGCAGCACCCGGCGATACCATTTGCCGCTGCGTCCGATGATGGCATCCGGCGGGTTCGGTTTGCCGTGAAACACGACGACGCTGGCCCCGTCGGGGATGCGGGCGGGTTTGAAGAAGCCCATGATCCCGCGATGCATGCAGTGGCGCTTGAAGCTGACGCACCAGCCCTTGGGCCAGTAGGTCATCTTGCCCTGCCGCGAGAAGTAGGAGGTGACGAATTCCTGCTCGTTGCGGTAATCGGTCTGCGCGCTGTCAAGCGAGCGGGCCAGATGCGCGATCAGGTCGCCATGGGCGCCGGCGGTATAGCGGAAGACCGAGGTATTGCCGGTCTCATCCCGCTTGTCCCATTCCTTGATCACGATGAACTCGCCCGGCGGATCGAAGAAGGGATCGAGCGGGCCGGTGATCACGATGTCCACGTCCAGAAACAGGGTGGGACCGGTCAGGTCGTAAAGCGGCGCCGCAAAGACCGTGACCTTGAGCCAGCCATGCAGCCGGGTCCAGCCGGTGGCGGCGTCGAATTCGGGGATGCCGATGGCGGGCAGGGGATGGGTTTCGATGGTAGGGTCGATGCCCGTGGCATCATCGGTCAGGCAGACAAAGCGATAGGGGCGCGACATGTTGCGCGAGACCATCGACGCCAGCTTGTTCACGTAGTCGGGGCCATACTTGGTGCCCCATTTCACACAGAGAATATTGACCGGGTCCATCAGACTGCCTTCAGGGATGCCACGGATCCGCGCCGGGCGATTTCAGGGCTGCAACCTGTCAGGTCTTGGCCGCCGTTGCAAGGCCGGGCCGCCGCGTGAGCGGACCCGCGCCCCATTGCTCCGCCCGGATGATTGGGGCAGTGTCGCGGGGGGTCCG
>JAJLKH010000160.1:0-24725 GCA_033839205.1 Rhodobacterales bacterium
CTCCGTCCTGCAGATCCAGCATGCGAAAGCAGCACACAAGCTGCCCGCTGCGCATATCCTCGACCATGGCATGGGTGCAGATGGCGTCGAAGGCGTCATGATCCAGCCCCGGCTCTGCCCCCCTGTCGGCATCGCCATGAAAGGCAAGGTGGCGCAGGCGCTGCGCGGCGATCACATCCTCTGGGCAATCTGCAAGCCGCAGACGGTAAATGCCTTTGGTGACTGGCTGCATCAGGCCTCTCCGGCGCCGGTTTCAGGCAAGGCTAAGGTCAGCCCCGCAGCCGCGCAAGATATATCCGGCGCGGAACTGGCCCGTTGCAAAGGTGATCCGTCCTAGCCCAGGAAGTCCGAGGCGCGGAAACCGCCGATGCTGCCGATCAGGCGGCGGATGATCGACTCGTTGGTGCCGCTGGTGCCCGTGATCCGGCGCGAGATCGGCACGACCTGCCCGTCTTCCAGGCCGAAGCGTTCGATATTCGTGACCACGCCCGCGCTGTCATAGCTGATCGCCAGCACCTGCCGCTCGATCACCTCGGGGGCGCGCCAGGCGAAGGTGCGCACGCGGCTTTGCACGTAATAGGCCGCCGTTTCGGTCATCAGCCCCGATGTGGCGGGCGCGCCGATCAGCTCCTCGACCGAGGCGCGCGTATCCACGCCGACAGTCACCTGCGCGAGGTCGGACTCGGTCGGGACATAGCCGTGGTTGCGGAATTGCGGGGCGCAGGCCGATAGGGCCAGGATGCACAGGATCGCAATGGATTTGCCGAACCGGAAACTCTTGCCTGACATCGCTGCCCTCTTGCCTTGGCCTCTTGTGCCTTCTATCCCGCTTATAGAAGGAATGCCCCCGGTTCAAGAATGGAAGCGTCTGACCGCATGTCCCAACCCAGCGAATCCGAGACCGCCCTGCGGGTCGCCGACCTGCCGCAGAGCCGTATCACCACCTTTGATCTGCGCCCCGACGCCGCCGCGATGCGGATGATCGCGGAGGAATTGGGGCTGCTGGGGCTGCGCAAGCTGTCGTTCAAGGGCACGCTGCGGGCCGAGGGCAAGGCCGACTGGTTGCTGCAGGCCATGCTGGGCGCCACGGTCGTGCAGCCCTGCGTGGTCACGCTGGAGCCGGTCACGACGCGGATCGATGTGCCGGTGCGCCGGCTTTACCTGGCCGATCCCGCCCCGATCCTGCCCGAGGGCGAAGAGGTCGAGATGCCCGAGGACGACAGCGCCGAGCCGCTGGGCGCGACGATCGACCCGCATGCGGTGATGATCGAGGCGCTGGCGCTGGCGCTGCCCGACTGGCCGCGCGCCGAGGGGGCCGAACTGGGCAGCCTGACGGTGACCGAGCCCGGCAAGACCGCGATCACGGACGAGGCATTGAAACCCTTTGCGGGGCTTGCCGCGCTGCGCGACAAGCTGGGCGGCGAGAGCGGCGAGCAGGACTGACCCCTGCCCCGTCCCATGATGGGACATCCACGCAAGCCATTGATATCAAAAGATGTGACAGCCCGGCATTAAGGAAATATCAACCTCTTGCCCAGCTTTTCAGACATTCGCGCCGCACCGCGCGGGCCTGCCGCAACGCCCGGCAAGAATCTGCTTGCACCTTGACGGATTCACAGTATTTTCCGCCGCTCAATCGAATTTAGGGTTGGACACTGCGTCGCCAAGCGAATATGTGCCCCCAGACCCATGTGAAACAGGGCCGCAAGGCCCACAGGAAATCGAGGTGGCACGATGGCCGTCCAGCAAAACAAAGTCTCCAAGTCGCGCCGCAACAACCGCCGGGCGCATGACGCACTGGTTGCAGCAAACCCGAACGAATGCTCGAACTGCGGTGAGCTGAAGCGCCCGCACCACGTCTGCGCCGCTTGCGGCCATTATGGTGAGCGCGAAGTCGTCGCCATGACCGAGGAAGTGGATCTGGACGAAGACGCCGCCTGAGCGTCAGAACCAGGGGGCGCCCATGTCCACGTTGTCGGACCAGTCCACGACGCGACTCGGGCGCACCATCATTTCCGTTGACGCCATGGGTGGCGATCTGGGGCCGGCAGCCGTGGTTGCCGGCATTGCCTTGTCCGCCAGCATCAACCCCGACGTCGCCTTTATCCTGCACGGCCCCCGCGCGGAACTGGAGCGCCTTGTCGCCAAGCGCCAGGAGCTGGCCGGGCGCTGCGAGATTCGCGACGCCCAGGGCGTCGTGTCGATGTCCGACAAGCCCAGCCACATCATGCGCCATGGCAAGGACACATCCATGTGGTCCGCGCTTGATTCGGTGCGCGAGGGCGAGGCGACTGTCGCTGTCTCTTGCGGGAATACCGGGGCGCTGATGGCCCTGTCGATGGTGCGGCTGCGCAAGTTGCCGGGCGTCAACCGTCCGGCCATCGCGGTGCTGTGGCCCTCGCGCAATCCGCAGGGATTCAACGTGATGCTGGATGTGGGCGCCGATGTGCGCGCCGACGAACAGGATCTGCTGCAATATGCGCTGATGGGCGCCTCTTATGCCCGCAACGGGTTGAACCTGCCCCACCCCCGTGTCGGCCTGCTGAATGTCGGCACCGAGGAAAACAAGGGCCGGGCCGAATTGAAGGCCGCGCATGAGCTGATCGGCAGCATGGCGCCGCGCGGCAATTTCGATTTCGTGGGATTCGTCGAAGGCGGCGACATTCCGGGCGATGTCTGCGACGTGATCGTGACCGACGGATTTACCGGCAACGTGGCGCTGAAGACCGGCGAAGGCACGGCCAAGCTGATCGGGGATCTGCTGAAGGAGGCCTTTGGCCATTCCCTGCTGTCGCGCCTGGCATCACTTCTGGCGCTGACCTCGCTGCGCCGGCTGAAGCACCGGATCGATCCGCGCCGCGTCAACGGGGGCGTGTTCCTGGGGCTGAACGGCACGGTGGTGAAATCGCATGGATCGGCCGATGCCACGGGCGTGTCTGCGGCCGTGAAACTGGCCTTCAAACTGGCGCAATCGGGCTTTTCCGAAAAACTGGCCGCGCGGGTTGCATCTGCTGCGGCGCTCGCCCACGATACACAGACGCAACAGGAAGACAGTCAATGACCATTCGCGCCGTCGTCAAGGGCATCGGGCATTATCTGCCCGAACGGATCGTGGAAAACGCAGAGTTCGAGGCGCGTCTGGATACATCCGATGAATGGATCAAGGCGCGTTCGGGCATCGAGCGGCGCCATGTCGCGGCCGAGGGGCAGACCACATCCGACCTGGCCACCCGCGCCGCGCGTGCGGCCCTGGCCGATGCCGGCATGCAGCCCGACGATCTGGACGCGATCATCCTGGCCACATCGACCGCCGATCTGACCTTTCCGGCCGCTGCCACCATGGTGCAGGCCAACCTGGGCATGACCCGCGGCTTTGCCTTTGACGTACAGGCGGTTTGCGCCGGATTCGTCTTTGCCCTGGCCAATGCCAACGGCATGATCCTGTCGGGTCAGGCCAAGCGCGTGATGGTCATCGGCGCCGAGACCTTCAGCCGCCTGATGGACTGGACCGACCGGTCCACCTGCGTCCTGTTCGGTGACGGCGCGGGCGCGCTGATCCTGCAGGCCGAGGAGGGCAGCGGCGCCAATACCGATCGCGGCGTTCTGGCCAGCGATCTGAATTCGGACGGGCGGCATCGCGATCTGCTTTACGTGGATGGCGGCGTGTCGACCGGCACCACCGGGCATCTGCGGATGCAGGGGCGCGAAGTGTTCCGCCATGCTGTCGAAAAGCTGGCGCAGACCGCCCATGCGGCGCTGGACAAGGTCGGCCTGAGCGGTGGCGACGTGAACTGGATCGTGCCGCATCAGGCCAATCTGCGGATCATCACCGCCACGGCGCAGCGCATGCAGGTGCCGCTGGAGCGTGTCGTCGTGACCGTGCAGGACCATGGCAATACCTCTGCCGCGTCGATCCCGCTGGCCCTGTCGGTGGGCCGCGATCGTGGGCAGATCAAGCAGGGCGACCTGATCGTGACCGAGGCGATCGGCGGTGGCCTGGCCTGGGGCGCGGTGGTGCTGCGCTGGTAGGCGGCACCGGGCGGCGATACCCTATCCGAAAGGCAGGTAAGGCACCGCTCAAAAGCCGTGCGACAAGCCATTGATATTGACTCGAAAATGACCCTGCCCCTATGGTTGACGAAATGTTGAACGGGGGGACGCAGGATGAGTGACAAGACCTTGACCCGAATGGACCTGAGCGAAGCGATCTTTCGCGAGGTGGGCCTGTCGCGCAATGACAGCAGCCAGCTGGTCGAAAGCGTGCTGCAGCACATGTCGGATGCCCTCGTGGCGGGCGAGCAGGTCAAGATCTCGTCCTTCGGGACATTCTCGGTGCGCGAGAAATCGGCCCGCGTGGGGCGCAACCCCAAGACCGGCGAGGAAGTGCCGATCAACCCGCGCCGCGTGCTGACCTTCCGCCCCTCGCATCTGATGAAGGACCGCGTCGCATCCGGGCCCGAGGGCTGAGAGGGACGCTGACGCATGGCTGCGAAATCACCGGACGCCTTTCGCACGATCAGCGAAGTGGCAGACTGGCTGGATCGGCCTGCGCATGTGCTGCGATTCTGGGAAAGCAAGTTTCCGCAGGTGAAGCCCGTCAAGCGCGCGGGCGGGCGGCGCTACTATCGCCCCGATGACATGCTGCTGCTGGGCGGCATCAAGAAACTGCTGCACGATGACGGGATGACCATCAAGGGCGTGCAGAAGATCATGCGCGAACAAGGGGTTAAATATGTCAGCGGCATGTCGCAGCCGCTGGACGAGGCGACCGCCGCATCCCAGGGCGACAGCGATGCCGTGGATGCCGTGATCGCAACCTCGGCGCCTGCCTCCGGCCTGCAGCTTGTTCCCGGTGCGCCCCGCGCGCCTGACGATGCCCCCGCCGCGCCGATGCCCGCCGCGGCCGCACCTGCGCAAAGGGCTGACGACACGGCAGTGCCTATGCCTGTGCCTGCGGCCCAGATGCCACCGGCCCCGGCAGAGCCGCCCGCGGCGGAACCTGCGCCGCAGCAGGATCCCGTCATGCCCGCGCGCGCGCCGCTTGGGGCCGATCTGCCGCCGCCCCCCGATACCGATGCGATCAGGGGCGAACCGGGTCTGCTGGCGCGGTTGGCCGCGCGGCACCATCCGATCCCGGCCCGCGACCGCGAGGCGCTGATGCCGATTCTGGCGCGGATCGACGCGCTGAGCACCCGTCTTGCCGCCGCCCGGAAGGGTTGAGGTGAAAAGTGGGATTTACCCCTTGCCCCCACGCTGAAATCCAGTATTACAGCGACACCGTCGGGCTATGGCGCAGCCTGGTAGCGCGTCCGTCTGGGGGACGGAAGGTCGCAGGTTCAAGTCCTGCTAGCCCGACCAAAACATTTCGACGGTTCCGCAATCGCTCGTGTGCCGAAAGGCTCCGGGCGATTTGCATATCCGGCCACAGGAAAGGCGTGACATGACCGGCGTGATCCCCAGCCAGCAGATCGAGGCGATGATCGCCGCGGGCCAGATCGCCGCGAACCCGGCCCCCCTGCCCGACCAGATCCAGCCTGCCAGCCTTGATCTGCGCCTGGGCACCGTGGCCTACCGCGTGCGCGCCTCGTTCCTGGCGGGACACGGCCGCAGCGTAGCCGAGCGCCTGGCCGAGTTCGAGATGCACCGCGTCGACCTGACCGATGGCGCCGTGCTGGAAAAGGGCTGCGTCTATGTCGTGCCGCTGATGGAGCGGCTGGATCTGCCAGCCGCGATCCAGGCTGTGGCCAATGCCAAGTCATCGACCGGGCGGCTGGATCTGCTGACGCGCACCATCACCGATGGCGGCACCGAATTCGACCGCATCCCGCAGGGCTACACCGGCCCGCTTTATGCCGAGATCTGCCCCCGCTCGTTTTCCGTACTGGTGCGCCCCGGCATGCGCCTGAACCAGATCCGGTTCCGCGACGGGCAAGCCGTGCTGAATGACGCCGAACTGACCGCGCTGCATGCCGCAACCCCGCTGGTCGATGGCGCGGCGGTGATCGACGATGGTCTTGGCTTTTCCGTCGATCTGCGCCCGGCAAGCGGCAACCTCGTGGGTTACCGCGCCAAGCCGCATACCGGGGTCATCGACCTTGACCGGATCGGACAATACGATCCGGCCGATTACTGGGAAGACGTGCGGTCCGACAATGGCCAGATCATCCTGGATCCCGGCGCCTTCTACATCCTGGTCAGCCGCGAATCCGTCTGCATCCCGCCCGCCTATGCGGCCGAGATGGCGCCCTATCTTGCCATGGTGGGGGAATTCCGCGTGCATTACGCCGGGTTCTTCGATCCGGGCTTTGGTCATGACGCGGCGGGCGGCGCGGGATCGCGCGGCGTGCTGGAAGTGCGCTGCCACGAGGCGCCTTTCGTGCTGGAACATGGCCAGATCGTCGGCCGCCTGGTCTATGAACGCATGAGCGCAGAGCCCGCGCAGCTATACGGGCGCGGCATCGCGTCCAACTACCAGGGCCAGGGGCTGAAACTCAGCAAGCATTTCCGCATGCGATAAGGCCGGAACAGCGCGCAGCACCCTGTTTCTTCTTGCTAAAAATATCCGAAACCTGACGGATCGACCGGGCGGGCCGTCAAGGATGGGTCACATCTTGCCCATGCGCCGCGCGACGCGCGCGGCCTGACGGGCCTTGCGCACCGCCTGCTGGCCCTGCTGAGCCGCGGCGGCATGGCCCTGTCCCTGGCCCGCGCCCTTGGCGCCACCTGACAGGCGTTTCATCCCGGCATTGATGCCGCCATTCACGGCCTTTCGCACGAATAGCCGCATGACCATGTTGATCAGTTGATTGACGTTCATCCTGCACTCCTTACCGTTACCTGACTGCCTCAAGCGGCAATCTAACATGAAAATGTGGAATTTTCAGGGTCGCGCGCGAAAAATCCCGGCTCAATCCTCGAACAATTCGCTCTGGCCTTCGCTGGCCTCGTCCTCGGGTTCCTCGCCCTCGCCCAGTTGCGGCATGGCCGCGGGCGAGGGCCTGTTGTCCAGCAGGCCCGCCGCGCGCAATTCCTTGAGCCCCGGCAGGTCCCGCGCGCTTTCCAGCCCGAAGTGATCCAGAAACGCCTCGGTCACCACGAAGGTCACGGGCCGGCCCGGCGTCATCTTGCGCCGCCCGAACCGGATCCATTCCATTTCCAGCAGCTGGTCCACCGTGCCGCGGCTGACCGAGACGCCGCGGATCTCTTCGATCTCGGCGCGGGTGACGGGCTGGTGATAGGCGATGATGGCCAGCGTCTCGATCGCCGCGCGGCTGAGCTTGCGGATCTCGACCGTTTCCTTCTGCATCAGGAAGCCGAGGTCGGGGGCCGTGCGCATCGCCCAGGCATCGCCCACCTTGACCAGGTGCACGCCGCGCCCGGAATAGCGTTTGCGCAGGTGCACCAGCGCCTCGGCCGCGTCGCAGCCATGCGGCATGCGCGCTTCCAGTTCGCGCACCGTCACGGGTTCGGCCGTGGCAAAGAGGATCGCCTCGACCATGCGTTCCTGCTCGCCCATGGGCGGGGCATCGAAGAGGCTTTGCTCTTCCTCCTCGGGAAGATCCGCGGGCAGATCCTCGGCCTCGGGCATGTCATCGGGTTCAGACATCGCGACCCTCGCGGCGGCGCAGCTGGATCGGGGCGAATGTGTCGGACTGGCGCAATTCGGCGCGCCCTTCCTTGACCAGTTCCAGCGAGGCCGCGAAAGTGGCCGCCGTGGCCGACCGCCGCCGCACCGGATCGTTTTCCCAGCCATCCGGCAGATAGCTGGAAATATCCGTCCAGTCGCCCGCGAAACCGATCAGCCCGCGCATCCGTTCCAGCGCCTGTTCCATGGTAAAGACCGAGTCGCGATCCATCACGAAGGGGCGGAATTCGTCGCGCGTGCGGATCCGGGCATAGCCCTGCATCAGGTCCAGCAGCGTTGCGGTATAGCGCAGGGTGCGGATGCGCATCACGTCTTCGGGGACGCCGCGGGCAAAGAAATCGCGCCCCTTCTGGTCCCGCGCCATCAGACGTGCGGCCACGTCGCGCATCGCCGCCAGGCGTTCCAGCTGGAATGCCAGGTGCGCGGCCAGATCCTCGCCCGAGGGGCCCTCGTCCAGCGGATCGGGCGGCAACAGCAGCCGCGACTTGAGAAAGGCCAGCCAGGCCGCCATCACCAGGTAATCGGCGGCCAGTTCCAGCCTGAGCGCCTTGGCGCGTTCGACGAAGGCCAGGTATTGCTGGGCCAGTTGCAGCACGCTGATCTTGCGCAGATCGACCTTCTGTGTGCGGCTGAGGGTCAGCAGCAGGTCAAGCGGGCCTTCAAAGCCATCCACATCGACGATCAGCGCCTCGGCGGCCAGCCGTTCGGCCACGCTGCCTTGCGCGCTTGCGGGACCATCGCGATGTCCCTGATCCTCGAAAATGTTGTCAACCATGCAAGCGCCCGTCCAGAAGCGCCTCAAGCTGCGCGTCCAAGGCCGCGATGTCAACCAAATCCGGCGCATGCCGCGCCGCAAGCGCCTGTTCCGCGCGCCTTTGGGCGTCCGGCGTCATGCGTCCCGATGCCTCGGCCACCTGTTGGCGTTCGTCAAGCGTGCCATTGCACAGCAACACCACGTCGCAGCCCGCGGCCAGCGCATCGCGGCTGATCTGGCCAAGGTCGCCCTTGAGCGCCTTCATCGAGATGTCATCGGTCATGATCAGCCCGTCATAGCCGATCTGGTCCCGGATCAGTTGCATCACGCGTGGCGACAGGGTGGCGGGGGCGTCATCCAGCGCCTCGTAGACGAGATGGGCGGTCATCGCCATCGGCAGATCATTGAGTGCTGCGAAGGGCGCGAAATCGGTGGCGCGCAGATCGTCGAGGGATGCCGCGACGCGCGGCAGGTCAAGATGGCTGTCCGCCGTGGCGCGGCCATGGCCGGGGATATGTTTCAGCACGGGCAATACGCCACCGTCCAGAAGTCCATTCGCCACCGCACGGCCCATCGCTGCCACACCGGCGGGATCGGTGCCGTAGCAGCGGTTGTAAAGGAAGGGATGGGTCGCGGGCCCGGCCACATCGGCCAGCGGCGCGCAATTGCTGTCTATGCCGAGCGCGCGCAGTTCGGCCGCGATGATGCGAAAGCGCAGGTACATGGCGCGGGCGGCGTTATCGCCCGCCGCCTGAACATGATCGAGCGCGGGCAGCCATTCGCGCCAGCGCGGCGCGCGCAGGCGCTGCACGCGCCCGCCTTCCTGGTCGATGGTGATCACCGCATCGCGGCCCAGGGCCTGACGCATGTCATCACAGAGCGCGCGGACTTGGTCGGGGGTGTCGATGTTGCGGGCAAAGAGGATGAAGCCGAAAGGGTCGGCATCGCGAAAGAACGCCTTTTCGTCGGGCGTCAGGCGCAGCCCCTCGGCATCGAGGATCGTGGCACCGAAGGCGGTCACTTGGCGCTGACCGGGATGCATTCGGCGCGTTCGGCCACCAGGGCCGAGCAGAAGCGCCGCGCGTCGTTGATATCGGCAAAGCCCATCGCCCGCAGGCGGTAGAAATTGCGCCCGCCGCTTTCGGCCAGCTGGATCACGCGGGCCTTGCCTTCGAGGTAGTCGCCGAAGCGTGCGGCGATGCGGTCCCATTCGCGCTTGGCCACTTCGGGGCTGTCATAGGCGCCCAGTTGCACAAGGCGTGTGCCGGTCGGGATGCTGTCGGCATCCACATCCAGCACGGCTGCCGCAGCGGCGGCGGGGGTGGCCACGGCGGCGGATTGCAGCGCGGCCTGACGGAGCATGGCCGCGGGTCGCGCCTGCGGGCGCAGGGATTGGCCGATGCCGCCCTCGACCCGCGGGACGGTTATCGAGGCCTCGGTCACGGTGGAGTCGGATGGGGCAGCTTCGTCCTGCAGGACCTGCGCGAGGATCTGATCGACCATGGCGGCCATCGAGTCAGGCTCGGCCCGCGTCATGGCGACGGTTTCGATCCGCGCCTCGCCCGTCAGGGTGTCGGGCGCGGCGCCATTCGCGGCGGCGGCACCATCGGCCATTTGCGGCGTCTCGGCGGCGGGCGGCTGCGGCATGGGGAAGATCTGCGCCACGGCCATCAGTTCGGCGGTCGGAAGATCCTCGTCATTCAGCGCGACGGGGCGCGGCGCCAGCACGATGCGATCGGGCGGCGGGGCGGCATTGCCGGTGGCGGCCACTTCGTTGACGGCAAGACCGAGGTTCTCGGCCGTGCTGCCGCCCGGCGTTTCGGGCTGAATGCGCATCGGTCCTTCCATGGCCCGCACGACGGGGATGCCGTTCACGTCGCGCATCACCAGCCGGTAGCCCCAGACGGTCACGCCGATGATCAGCGCCACCGAAAGCACGGCCCCGGTCAGGTTCGCGATCCTGCCGATGGATTTGCCCGATCCACGCGCCGGGGCGCGTTCCTCTGCAAAGGTGTCTGCCATGTCCGCCTTTCACACACGGGGGATGCATCGCCCCCCGTGCTTCGTTGCTCTGCCTCGGACCAGGACCCTGTGTGCGCCTTGCGAAAGCCCGGATTTCGAACCGAAATCCTTGCCGTCAGCGCATCTCGTCCACAGCCTCGACGCCAAGAATACCAAGGCCTGCAGAAATGACAACGGCCACGGCCCGGGCAAGGGCGATTTTCGCCTGTGATGTGGCGCTGTCACCCTCTTGCACGAAACGCAGGGCGGGTTCGTCATTGCCCCGGTTCCAGAGCGAATGGAAATCGCTGGCCAGTTCGTAGAGGTAGAAGGCGACGCGATGCGGCTCGTTGGTGCGCGCGGCAATCTCGACCAGGCGCGGCCATTCGGCCAGCTTGCGCGCCACGTTCAGCTCCGCCTCGTGGGTCAGACCCGACAGATCGGCGGCCCGCAAGGCCGCATCGGACACGTCGATCCCCGCCTCGGCCGCCTTGCGCAGCACCGAGGCCACGCGGGCATGGGCGTATTGCACGTAGAAAACCGGGTTGTCCTTGGACTGTTCCAGCACCTTGTCAAAATCGAAATCCAGCGGCGCGTCGTTCTTGCGCGTCAGCATGTGAAAGCGTGTCACGCCGGGGCCGACCTGTTCGACCACATCGCGCAGGGTCACGAAATTGCCCGCGCGCTTGGACATCTTGAAGGGTTCGCCGTTCTTCCACAGCTTGACCAGCTGGCACAGCTTGATGTCGAGCGGCACGCGGCCATCCGACAGCGCCGAGACCGCCGCCTTCATCCGCTTGACATAACCGCCGTGATCCGCGCCGAAGACGTCGATCAGCATGTCGAAGCCGCGTTCGACCTTGTCATAGTGATAGGCGATGTCGGGGGCGAAATAGGTCCAGCCGCCATCGGATTTCTTGACCGGGCGATCTACGTCGTCGCCATGCGCGGTCGAGCGGAACAGCGTCTGTTCGCGCGGCTCCCAATCCTCGGGGGTCTTGCCTTTCGGCGGCTCGAGCACGCCCTCGTAGATCAGCCCCTTGTCGTCCAGCGCCTTGAGCGCCGCCTCGATCCGGCCGGTGCCGTAGAGCGACTTCTCGCTGAAGAACACGTCCATCTCGACGCCCAGCGATGCCAGATCCTCGCGGATCAGGTGCATCATCGCATCGGTGGCGAAATCGCGGATCTCTTCCAGCCATTCGGATTCGGGCTTGCCGACCAGATCGTCGCCATGCACCTCGGCCAGCGCCTCGCCCACGGGGATCAGGTAGTCGCCGGGATAGGTGCCATCGACAAAGGCCACCTCTTGTCCGCGCGCCTCGAGGTAGCGCAGATAGACCGAGCGGGCCAGCACATCGACCTGCGCGCCGCCGTCGTTGATGTAATATTCGCGCGTCACGTCATAGCCGGCATAGGCCAGCAGGCTCGCCAGCGCATCGCCGAAGACCGCGCCCCGCGTGTGGCCCACATGCAGCGGGCCGGTGGGGTTGGCGCTGACGTATTCGACGTTCACGCGCTTGCCCTGCCCCATGGTCGAGCGGCCGAAATCCGCACCTTCGCCAAGCGCGGTGGCGATCACGCCCTGCCAGAGGCTGTCGGACAGGCGCAGGTTGATAAAGCCGGGCCCCGCCACATCGGCGGTCAGGATGCGCGGATCCGTGGCCAGGCGGCGGGCCAGTTCTGTCGCGATCTCGCGCGGGTTCTGGCCGGCGGGCTTGGCCAGCACCATGGCGGCATTGGTGGCCATGTCGCCATGCGCGGCATCGCGCGGCGGCTCCACCGTGACGGCGGCGGTATCCAGCCCGGCGGGCAGCAGGCCATCGGCGGTCATGGCGGCCAGCGTATCCAGCACATGGGCACGCATCTGGGTGAACAGGTTCATCACATCTTCCTTGTTGATCGCCCAGCGGTTTAGCACCGCCAGCGCCCGCGTCAATGCGCGGGCGGTCGCGGCGCCGGCGGATCGCCTTGAAAACAGCCGTTTTCGCGGCTGTTTGCGGCTGTTTACGCCAGTTCGGACCGGTTCGGGCCGGTTTGCGCCTGTCAGACCCCCGGCGGGCGATCCGCGGGGTCCGATCCCAGCAGGCGGTTGTGTTCCTGCAGCGCGAAACGGTCGGTCATGCCGGCGATGTAATCGGCCACGATCCGCGCCAGCGCCTGATGATCCAGCGCCTCTTCCACATCCTTGCGCCACTGTTTCGGCAAAAGCTGCGGTTCGCGCATGAACAGCGGGAAGAGGTCATTGACCACCTGGGTCACGTATCTGCGCATGGTGACCACGGCGGGGGCGCGATACATGCGGTGGAACAGGAATTCGCGGATCACCTTGAGATCGGTCCAGACATGGGGCGAGAATTGCACCATCATGCGCCCCGCGTCGCGGATATCCTGCGCGGTGGCAGGGTTCAGCGCGGCAAGGTTGGCGCGGCTGACGTCGATCACGTCGGACACGAGGATGCCGAAGAAGCGGCGCAGCGCCTCGTGGCGGCGGCGATAGTAGTTGAGACCGGGATAGAGCCTGTCCACCTCGGCGAAACAGCCCTTGAGGATCGGCAGTTCGGCCAGTTCGTCGGTCGAGAAGAGTTCCGCGCGCAGCCCGTCATGCAGATCGTGGTTGTTATAGGCGATGTCATCGGCAAGGGCCGCGACCTGCGCCTCGGCGCTGGCATGGGTGTGCAGTTCCAGATCGTGGCGGGCGTTGTAATCGGCCAGGGCATAGGGGATCGCTCCCACAACAGGGCCATCGCCCCGGAGGGGTGTCACAGGGCCATCGCCCCGGTGGGGTGTCACCGGGCCATTATGCTTGGCGATGCCTTCCAGCGTTTCCCATGTCAGGTTCAGCCCGTCCCATTCGGCGTAATGCCGTTCCAGCGATGTGACGATGCGGATCGCCTGTGCGTTGTGATCGAAGCCGCCATAGGGCGCCATCAGGGCCTGCAGCGCATCCTCGCCCGTGTGGCCGAAGGGGGGATGGCCCAGATCATGGGCCAGGGCCACCGCCTCGGTCAGTTCGACGTTCAGCCCCAGCGCGCCGGCCACGGTGCGCGCGACCTGCGCCACCTCGATCGAGTGGGTCAGGCGGGTGCGGAAATAATCGCCCTCATGCTCGATGAAGACTTGTGTCTTGTGCTTGAGGCGGCGGAAGGCGCTGGAATGGATGATGCGGTCACGGTCGCGCTGGAAAGGGGTGCGGAACGCGCTTTCTTCCTCGGGCACCAGTCGCCCGCGCGTCTGTGCCGGGTTTGACGCATAGGGTGCTGTCATCTGCCGTGTGGTCCTTGTCGCCTGTTGTTGCGCCCCATATATTCGGTTTCATGACGATGCGAAACCGTCGAGGAGCCCTGCCATGCAACTGCCCCCCAAAGTGACCCCCCGCGCCTTTGCCCGGCTGGCCGAGATCGGTGCCGCGGGACAGGGGCAGGCCCTGCGCGTGGCGGTGGAAGGCGGCGGGTGTTCGGGGTTTCAATACGAGATCAAGCTGGACCGTCCGGCCGCGGATGACCTGGTGCTGGAGGGCGAAGGCGAGCGTGTCGTGGTCGATTCCGTGTCGCTGCCCTTCCTGGCGGGCGCCACCATCGACTTTACCGAGGAACTGATCGGCGCGCGCTTTGTGATCGACAATCCCAATGCGTCTTCGTCCTGCGGCTGCGGTATATCATTTTCCATGTAATCAGATGCTTGCGTGACGCTTTTCATGTTTTGCATGAAGATATGGGCACGACCGCGCGACACCTGCGCCCTTGCATGATCCGTCCCCCTGCGGGATAGACAGGGCAGCACCAGCCCAAGCCGAGGACGCGCCGCCATGAAGATCGTCACATTCAACATCAACGGCATCAAGGCGCGGATCGAGGCCCTGCCGCAATGGCTGGACGAGGAACAGCCCGAGATCGTGATCCTGCAGGAGATCAAATCGGTCGACGAGGCCTTTCCGCGCGAGATCTTCGAGGAGCGCGGCTATAACGTCGAAACCCACGGGCAGAAGTCGTTCAACGGCGTGGCGATCCTGTCGAAACTGCCGCTGGAGGATGTGACGCGCGGCCTGCCCGGAGACGATGCGGATGAACAGGCCCGCTATATCGAGGCGACCGTGGTGGGGCGGCAGGCGATCCGCATCTGCGGGCTGTACCTGCCCAACGGCAACCCCGCGCCGGGGCCCAAATACGACTACAAGCTGGCCTGGATGGAGCGTCTGCGCGCCCGTGCCAAGACCTTGCTGGCCGAGGAAATCCCCTTTCTGATGGCGGGCGACTACAACATCATCCCGCAGGACGAGGACGCGGCTAAGCCCGAGGCCTGGCGCAGCGATGCGCTGGCCCTGCCCGAAAGCCGCGCCGCGTTTCGGCGGATCGTCAACCTGGGCCTGACCGATGCCTTCCGCGCCCGCGTGCAGGGGCCGGGGCATTATTCCTTCTGGGATTACCAGGCGGGCGCATGGGAGCGGAACAACGGCATCCGCATCGACCATTTGCTGCTGAGCCCCTCTTGCGCGGATATGCTGACCGGTGTCGGGATCGACAAGCAGGTGCGCGGGCGCGAGAAGCCGTCTGATCACGTGCCGGTCTGGATCACGCTGGATAACTAAGGCCACGGGGTCTTCACCTGACCGGGGCGCGGATCAGGTTTCTTGCAGACAAGGTAACGTTCCGCTGCCAAGTTTCCAATTTGGAAACGCTGCCCGCATCCCGACGGGATTGTGCGGATTTTTCCAACAAAATATCGTGAAATCAACGCCTTGGCGACTATTTCTGCTGCTTTTGAGACCCCGGATATCACCAAAGATAGATTTCATGCCGGTGCCGGAAAATTTATACTTAAGAAGTATTTATTCCGGGGACATGTTGGATGAAACGGATTGTGGCGCATCTGCGTGGTTTCGCGCAGGAGGAAAAGGGGCTTGCCCTGACCGAATATCTTCTTTTGCTGGGCATGATGACAGGTGGCGTCGTCTTGTCGACGGTCTTGTTCGCCTCGTCGCTGGCGCAGGCCTGGGCCGGAAGCATGCAGGTTCTCAGCCTGCCCGCGCTGTCGGCCAGCACTGTGCCTTCGGGCGCGCAAACCGGATCGGGCAACGAGGTTGCGGCCCAGCCACCGGCGCAGGAAGAAGAGGTCGTGCCCGCCAGCCTGCAAAACCCGTCAGCGCGTGATGACGATGATGACGAAGAGGCCCGCGACAACGGCAACCGGGGCAACAGCGACTGCCGTGGCAGACGGTGCCGGGATCGCGACTGAGGTCGACGCGCCGTAGCGGGCGGAGACCATCAGGCGCAGCCAGCCGCCCCCCTTCGTGCTGGCCGCGTCATTCCGCGGTAACGTCGTGATCGTAGAGCCAGGAAAACTGCTTCATCATGCGATCGGGTGCGACCGCGCCGCCAAGCCGCATGACGGCATGGGCGGCCATGCGCAGCGGGGGAAATCCGATGTGGTACTTCCAGGCATTGCCATTGGCGGCCGAGATGACCCGGCGCACCCGCCCTTCGCGCCGCGCCTGGTAGGCCACAAGCCCCGCCCCCAGGCTATCGCAGCGCGCCAGCTCATCCGCCAGAACCCAGGCATCTTCCAGCGCCATCGAGGCACCTTGCGCGAGGAAAGGCAGCGTCGGATGGGCCGCATCGCCCAGCAGCGCCAGGTTGTCAGCCTGCCAGATCCGCGCGACCGGATGACGGAACAGGCCCCAGAGCCGGGCTTCGGTCACTTGGTCCAGCATGGCGCGCGGGCCTGCGCCGAAGTCGGCGAATGCGGCGCGCAGGTTGTCCGGGTCATCGGCGTGGTGCCATCCCTCGTCGGCCCAGGCCTTGCGTTCCTGCACCGCCACGATGTTCAGCGCCCGGCCATCGCGCAAGGGATAGCTGACGATATGGCGACCGGGGCCCATGTGCACCCAGGCCTCGGGGCCGCGCGCTTCGGTATTGGGCACGATCGCGCGCCAGGCCACCTGCCCTGTGAAAAAGGGCGCTTGCGGGCCGTTCAGGATCGGGCGCAGGACGGAATGCAGGCCGTCCGCCCCGATGACCAGATCGGTCGCGATCCGGCTGCCCGTGGCCAGATGCACGACGGGCTGCGCGCCGCCGTCAACCGCCGTCACGTGATGCAGCAGGCGGATTTTCACCCCGGCTTCGCGCGCGCCCTGCGCCAGCAGGTCGATCAGATCGGCCCGGTGCACGAAATGATAGGACGAATCGGCCAGCCGCCCCAGATCGAGCCGCACCACATCACGGTCGCGATGATCCTTGAGACAGACCGCCCGCGCCCGGACCGAGGCATCCTGCAGCGCCCGGTCCAGACCCAGCGCGCGCAGCACCGCCATGCCATTGGGGCTGATCTGCAGCCCTGCCCCCACTTCGGTGATTTCGGGGGCCTGTTCCAGCAGCGTGACATCCGCGCCCCGCAGCGCCAACGCGCGCGCCACGGCAAGACCCCCGATACCGGCGCCGATCACGACGGCCCGCAACCCCAGAAGGCTCATGCGCTTCCTTTCAAAGGACAACGCCGAAGCGTCACCGCTTCGGCGTCTGTTTCGCGTTCCTTGTCAGGCCCGGCCATCAATCGTCGCGATGCACCTTTTCGCGACGCTCGTGACGCTCCTGCGCCTCCAGCGTCATCGTGGCGATGGGACGCGCGATCAACCGCTTGAGGCTGATCGGCTCGCCAGTCATTTCGCAATAGCCGTATTCCCCGTCTTCGATCCGGCGCAGGGCCGCGTCGATCTTGGCCACCAGCTTGCGCTGGCGGTCACGGGTGCGCAGTTCGAGCGCGCGGTCGGTTTCCTCGGAGGCGCGGTCGGCCACGTCGGGAATGTTGCGCGTGCCGTCCTGCAAGCCTTCGATCGTGTCGCGGCTGTCTTCGAGGATTTCCGATTTCCATCTGAGCAGCGCGTTGCGGAAATATTCCAGCTGGCGCTCGTTCATGAAGGGTTCGTCTTCGGCTGGTGTGTAGTCTGTGGAATGAAAGGATTCGGCTTTCATGTCTGCTCCCTCATAAAGGCCCGCATCTGTCATCGCGTGTTCCTTTGACATCTGGTGCCTCCCCTGGCGGTGCAAATAGCCCAGCCTCACCGGATTGTCACTACCCCATCGTGGCCGCATTGCAGGGAATGGGCCTTCGCGATAGGGTGCCGCAAGAAAAGCGTTCATCAGGTTGGAGATACGATGAAATTCGAAGGCACCGAAGCCTATGTGGCCACCGAGGACCTGACCGTTGCGGTCAATGCGGCCGTCACGCTGGAACGCCCGCTGCTGGTCAAGGGCGAGCCGGGCACAGGCAAGACCGAACTGGCCCGGCAGGTGGCGGCGGCGCTGGGGCTCAGGATGATCGAATGGAACATCAAGTCCACGACGCGCGCGCAGCAGGGTCTTTACGAATATGACGCGGTCAGCCGGTTGCGCGACAGCCAGCTGGGTGACGAGCGGGTCAATGACGTCAAGAACTACATCCGCAAGGGCAAGCTGTGGCAGGCCTTCGAGGCGGACGAGCGGGTGGTGCTGCTGATCGACGAGGTGGACAAGGCCGATATCGAGTTTCCCAACGACCTGTTGCAGGAGCTCGACCGGATGGAGTTCTTCGTCTACGAGACCGGCGAGACGATCCGCGCGCGCCAGCGCCCGATCGTCATCATCACCTCGAACAATGAAAAGGAACTGCCCGACGCTTTCCTGCGGCGCTGTTTCTTCCATTACATCCGCTTCCCGGACGAGCAGACCATGCGCCGCATCGTCGAGGTGCATCACCCCGGCATCAAGGAAAAGCTGCTGACCACGGCGCTGACCCAGTTCTACGAGCTGCGCGAGACGCCGGGGCTGAAGAAAAAGCCATCCACATCCGAGGTGCTGGACTGGCTGAAGCTGCTGCTGGCCGAGGATCTTGCGCCCGAGGATCTGAAGCGCGATGGCGCCAATGCCCTGCCCAAGCTGCACGGTGCGCTGTTGAAGAACGAACAGGACGTGCATCTGTTCGAGCGGCTGGCCTTCATGGCGCGCGCGCAGCGCTAAAGCGCGCCAGTTGGCGCGACGCTAAAGCGCGCCTGTCGGCGCGACGCTGAAGCGCGCCTGTCGGCGCGACGCCGAGGCGCCTCAAGGCACGCGACCCGAAAACCACACCCCCCGCCCCCTTGACCGGTGCGCGGGGTCTGTCACGGTGAAATGCCACAATTTTGCCTTAAACCGTCCTTAGCCCGGTCAGGAAAGGTGGCGACAGTCCCCCTGAACACAAAAAACAAAGGGCAGGACATGACTGGGAAGTTTCCACGCGGCACCCGATGGGGGCTGTTTTCCATATTTCTTTCGCGCAGCCTTTCGGACCTGCTGTCACAGCTGGCGCCACCCCGGCTTCAACCGATCCGCATCACCGAGATGGCCGTGCCGCGCGCACGGACGATCAATGGCCGCCACGCGGCAAAGGGGACGGTGCGCCGATAATGAGAACACCGTTTCATCGTATCCTTTTGCCAGTTTGCCTGATGCTGGGCGCTTGTATGCCCGGCTCTCATTCCGAAATGCCCAGCCGCGCGGTGGCGATGGTCGACAGCGACCTGCCCCCGATGCGCGTTTTCGCGGCACCGCAACCCCAGACCTTCGTCACCGCCAACAGTGACCTTGTGCGCGATGTGATCGACCTGACCTTCGAGCTGGAATCGGGCCGGTCCCTGCCCGTCCTCAGCCGGTTCGAAGGCCCCGTGACCGTGCGTGTCACGGGCAATCCGCCGCCCACGCTGAATTCCGACCTGAACCGGCTTCTGTTCCGGCTGCGCACCGAGGCCGGTATCGACATCCGACAGGTTCCCGGCCCTGAGGCGAATATCACCATCGAGGCTGTCAGCCGCGCCGATATCCGCAGCCACCTGCCGCAGGCCGCCTGTTTCGTGGTGCCCAACATCACCCGCCTGTCCGAATTCCGGCTGGCCCGGCGCAGCGCGCGCACCGATTGGGCCCGGCTGACCACGCGCGAGCGCATGGCGATCTTCCTGCCCTATGACGCCTCGCCGCAGGAGGTGCGCGACTGCCTGCACGAGGAACTGGCCCAGTCGCTGGGGCCGCTGAACGATCTTTACCGGTTGCCGCAGTCGATCTTCAACGATGACAACGTGCATGCGGTGCTGACCGGCTATGACATGATGATCCTGCGCGCCATCTACGCGCCCGAGATCCAGTCAGGCATGACACGGGCGCAGGTCGCCACGCGTCTGCCGGCTGTGCTGGCCCGGATCAATCCCGCCGGCGAAGGCCTGGCCCCGCGCCGCGATCCCGACACGCCGCGCGCCTGGTCGGATGCGATGCAGACGGCGCTTGGACCGGGCGCCACACCGGGGGTGCGCCGCGCCGCGGGCGAGCGCGCGCTTGATATCGCGCGGGTCATGCGGCTGGACGATCATCGGCTGGGCTTTGCCCATTACGTGATGGGCCGCCTGACCCTGCCCCTCGATCCCGCCGCCGCGGTGGACCATTTCCGGCAGGCCGATGCGATCTTTGCGCAGCGCCCCGAATACGCCATGCACCGCGCCCTGGTCAGCGCGCAGCTGGCCGCCTACATGGTCGCGCAGGGCAACGGCGCCGAAGCCGTCGACCTGGTCAGCCGCGACCTGCCCGTGGTCATCCGCCACGAGAACGCGGCCCTTGTCGCCACGCTCAACATGCTGCGCGCCGAGGGGCTGGATCTGTCCGGACGCGGCGTCGAGGCGCAGGCCGTGCGGCTGGACAGTCTGGGCTGGGCGCGTTACGGGTTTGGTGCGGAAGGGGCCATCCGCGCCAAGATGCGCGAGGTCGGCGCCCTCAATCCGCTGAACAGGAGAAGCGGGCGAATATGATCGTACTGGGCTTGGCCTTGCTGGGGGCCATCATCGGCGGCGTGACAGCCGCAAGACGCAAGGGCAACAAGCTGGACATCGGCCAATACGCGGCCGCCTATGCCATCGCCTTTGCGTTGGTAGGGTTGTTCATCACCCTCTTCGTGCATCGCGCGGCGCTGTAAGCCGATGTTCCTGCCCTTCTTTGACAACCTCAGGAAAGGCGGCGTTCCGGTCAGCCTGCGCGAATACCTGTCCTTTCTGGAAGGCATGTCGCGCGGGCTGGTGACCTATGACGTGGAAGGGTTCTACTACCTGGCGCGCACCGCCATGGTGAAGGACGAACGCAACATCGACAAGTTCGACCGCGCCTTCGCCGAAACCTTCAAGGGGCTGGAAGCGATCCGGCTGGAGGATGTGCTGAGCGCGGTCAACATCCCGGCCGAATGGCTGGAAAAGCTGGCCGAAAAGCATCTCAGCCCCGAGGAGATGGAAGAGATCAAGGCGCTCGGCGGCTTCGACAAGCTGATGGAGACGCTGAAACAGCGTCTTGAAGAGCAGAAAGGCCGCCACCAGGGTGGCAGCAAGTGGATCGGCACCGCCGGAACCTCGCCTTTCGGGGCGCATGGCTACAATCCCGAGGGCGTGCGCATCGGGCAGGACAAGTCCCGCCACCAGCGCGCGGTCAAGGTCTGGGACAAGCGCGAGTTCAAGAACCTGGACGACACGGTCGAACTGGGCACGCGCAACATCAAGGTGGCGCTCAAGCGTTTGCGCCGCTGGGCCCGCGACGGTGCGGCCGAAGAGCTGGACCTCGATGGCACGATCCGGTCGACCGCCGAACAGGGCTACCTTGACGTGAAGACCCGCCCCGAGCGGCGCAACGCCGTGAAGGTGCTGCTGTTCCTGGATGCGGGCGGATCGATGGACCCGCATGTCAAGGTGGTGGAGGAGCTGTTTTCCGCCGCGCGGACCGAGTTCAAGCACCTTGAATATTACTATTTCCACAACTGCCTTTACGAGGGCGTGTGGCGCGACAACCGCCGCCGCTGGGACCAGCAGACCCCCACATGGGAGGTGCTGCGCACCTACGGGTCCGACTACAAATGCATCTTCGTCGGTGACGCCAGCATGTCCCCCTACGAGATCGCCTATCCCGGCGGCGCCAACGAGCATTGGAACGCCGAGGCCGGACAGGTCTGGTTGCAGCGCGCGCGCGAGCAGTGGCCGCATCACGTCTGGATCAACCCGGTCCCGGAAAAATACTGGGGCTATACCCAGTCCATCAAGATGATCCGCGAGATTTTCGAGGACCGGATGGTGCCCATGACCCTTGCCGGAATCGAGCGTGGCATGAAGGAAATGGCCCGCTGAGCGACAGGCGCGCGCGGGTTTTTGCCGGTCAGGCTGTGCTCACGATGCCGTGACGCGCCGGAAGGTTCCGCAGCCGCTGCCGTTGTGTCAGGACAAGGGGTAAACGCCCCCTGTCTCGACCCTGCGGGAGAATAGCCCATGAGCACCGACGACACCCCCGACCTGTCACGCCGCCGCCTGCTGGCGCGTCTTGGCCTTGCTGCGGGCACCGCCTATGTGGCGCCCACGCTGTTGCAACTGACCCCGGCGCGGGCCTCTGAGGGCAGCCGCGGATCGGGCCGGGCGCGCGCGTCCTATTCGCGCCCCTCCTACTCGCGCCCCTCGTATTCCCGGCCGTCGCGCCGCGACCGATACCGCGAGGATCGGCCCCGTTATCATGACCGTGGCGGCTATGACGGCCCCTACCGCGACCGGCTGACCCGCGAGGAGCGCGCGCTGGAATACCTGCTGGAGACGCTGATCACGCGCTGAGGCCACGACCGGGGCTTGCGCGGCGCCGGGGGGCGGATCAGACTGCGGGCAACGCCCCAAGCAAGGCCTGCCCCATGTCCGACGCCCCCGTCACCCATATCGACCCCGCCGCCTTTCGCGCCGATCCCTATCCCGCGCTGTCCCGGATGCGGGCCGAGGCGCCCGTGACCTTCGTGCCGGAACTGGGTGCCACGCTGTTCACCCGGCGCGACGACATCTTCATCCAGGAAAAACGGATCGAGGTGTTTTCCAGTCACCAGCCCGAGGGGCTGATGACGCGGTTGATGGGCGAAAACCTGATGCGCAAGGACGGGGCCGCGCATCAGGCCGAACGGCGCGCGCTGTTTCCCGCCCTCAGCCCCCGCACGGTGCGGGATCACTGGCTGGCGCAGTTCCGCGCGGCGGCCGCGCGCATCCTGGCCGATCTGGCGCCGCAGGGGCGCTGCGACCTCGTGCGCGACTATGCCATGCCCGTGTCGGCCGAGGCGCTGAAGGCGATCACCGGCCTGACCCGGATGCCCGCGCCGGAAATGGACCGCGTGAGCCAGGGCATGATCGACGGCTGCGCCAATTACGCGGGCGATCCGGCGATAGAGGCGCATTGCCATGATTGCACCGCCTCGATCGACGCGCATATCGACATGATGCTGCCCGAGGTGACGGCGCGGCCCGATCCCTCGGCCCTGTCGGTCATGCAGGTCGCGGGCCTGCCGATGGACAGCATCCGCGCCAATATCAAGCTGATCATCTCGGGCGGGCAGAACGAGCCGCGCGATGCCATCGCGGGCACGATCTGGGCGCTGCTGACCCATCCCGACCAGCTGGCGTTGATCCGGGCGGGGCAAGCGACATGGGCGCAGGCCTTTGACGAATACGCGCGCTGGATTTCGCCCATCGGCATGTCGCCGCGCCGGGTGGCGCGGGTGGACACGGCTTGCGGCGTGACCTTTCAGCCGGAAGACCGGGTGTTTTTCATGTTCTCCTCCGCCGGGCGGGACGAGGCGCATTTCGCAGCCCCCGACCGCTTCGACATCAGCCGCGATACCGGCCCCGCCATCAGCTTTGGCGCGGGGCCGCATTTTTGCGCCGGTGCCGCCGCCGCGCGCGCCCTGATCGCGGATGTGGCGCTGCCCATGGCCTTTGAGCATCTGCCGGATCTTGCGCTGGACGGCCCCGCCCCCTTTGCCGGATGGGCCTTTCGCGGCCCCCTGTCCGTGCCGGTGCGCTGGACGGTCTGACCGCCGGCTTCATCGGACCATGAATACGCATCCGCGCGCCATGACGCAGGCGCGGCCCTTGCCGCCGCGCGCGCCCCGGCCCATATCTGATCCATGTTGAAATTCACCCCGATCCTTCTGGCCATCCTTTATGCTGTCGCCATGTACCGTTTCTCGGCCTGGCGCACCGCGAAGGAGCTTGACGCCCGTTCGACCGAACTGGCCGACCCGGTGCTGCGCCAGATGACCGACCGTCTGGCCGCGGCGTTGGACCTGCCGCGCATCCGTGTGCATATCTACGAGATCGAGCCGGTGAACGGGCTGGCCGCACCCGACGGGCGCATCTTCATCACGCGCGGTTTTTACAACAAGTTCCGCGAAGGTGCCGTCACCGCCGAGGAAATGGCCAGCGTCATCGCCCATGAGCTGGGCCATGTGGCCCTGGGCCATGCGCGCCGCCGGATGATCGACTTTTCCGGCCAGAACGCGCTGCGCACGGCGCTGGCCATGGTGCTGTCGCGTTTTCTGCCGGGGGTGGGGATCATGATCGCCAATGCGCTGACCTCGATGCTGGCAGCGCGGCTGTCGCGGTCGGATGAATACGAGGCGGATGAATATGCCTCGGCGCTGCTGGTCAAGGCGGGCATCGGCACCGCACCGCAGAAATCGCTGTTCGGCAAGCTTGAGGCGCTGACCAATTCGCGCGGCGGCGTGGTGCCCGCCTGGTTGATGAGCCACCCCAAGACCCCAGACCGCATCGCCGCCATCGAGAAGAACGAGGCGCGCTGGAACGGGATCAAGGGATAGGGGGTGCCTGGGCTGCGTCTGACGCTACCCCTGCCCCGCCAGCGTCTTGCCCAGCCGGGGCAGATGCGCCTTTTTCATCAGCCGCCGGATATCCCAGGCCTCGCCCGACAGGCGCTCGGCCTCTTGGCGGACGGCGTCGGCGGCGCTTGCCACGGCCTGCGGGTGATCGCGATGCAGCGCCATCAGGAACTGGTCGGGATCCAGCCGTTCCAGCCCTTCCTCGGCCAGGATGTTGCGCGGGAAATCCTGCGCATTCAGCGTCACGATCAGATCGGCATGGCCGGCGATGGCGGCGGCCAGAACATGGGTATCGGCCGGATCGGGCAGCCAGAGCCGCGCCTCGAGCGAGGGGGGATGGCTGACTTCGGCGCCCGGCCAGCGCGCGCGCAGCATCGCCACTTCGCCGCGCGCCTGCGCCTCGGCCCCTGGCCCCAGCTTGGCGGTGGCGCGGGCCCATTCCTCAAGGATGCGCGCCGACCAGAGCGGTTGGTAAAGCCCGGCCGCAGCCGCGCCCAGCAGCACCTCGCGCATCACCGTGGGGTAAAGCACGCAGGTGTCCAGCAGCACCTTCATAGGCGGAAGAACAGCGCCTTGAGATAGCCGCTTTCGGCCAGTTGCGGCAGAAGCGGGTGATCCGGCCCGGCAAAGCCCGTGTGGATCTGCTGCCCCTGCCGCCCC
>JAJLKH010000161.1:0-44364 GCA_033839205.1 Rhodobacterales bacterium
GAAGTCCTCGATGGATGCATTCGCGCCCTCAGGCGGGTTGAAGCTCATCGAGAACAGATGCTTTTCGCACCGCGTTCCCCGCGCGATGGCATCGGCTTCGCCGAACGCCTCGACCAGATCATCACTGATGAACCCGCGCACGTCATGCAGCTCGACATGCTCGTTATCCCGCATCGCCAGCAGGTAGCGGGCGAGCTGCGGGGCATTGCCGCGCTCTTTTGCTTTTAAGATCACGGCTCGCTCCCTGGCGCTTTGCCGAGAGCAGCCAAGAGCGCCGCCCGCATTTCCGAGATTTCGCGGCAGGCTTCTTTGATCTCCGCTTCGGTTTCAGGAGTGACGGGCAGAGAGCCCGAGTTCACCGCCTTGGCGAGCTGGTTCATGTTCTGGGATAGCCGAGACTGACCAAGCGCCCCCGCCATGCGGCCAAGGGCTTCCTTGTCCTGAACAGGGCTGTTGCCGCGTTTCTTGCGCGGTGCAGCATCAACACCGAAAAGACGCTCGCGGATATAGGCGGCAAGGGTCTTGCTGCCACGTTCAGCATCCAGCCGCGCCCGTTCTTCATACGTCAAACGCAGCGAAAAAGGCGGCGGATAGTCCGCCTTCTTCGCCTCTGGCTTGGCTATCTCATTGAATTCATGGCGCGAATTTGTCATATTCGCACCCCAGACTCTTAGAGTCTACAGATGCGAGATGGCGCTCCCACTCTTCAAGAGCCAGGAAAAGCTGGTTCGAGCTTTCTCCCGTTAGGCCCACCATCTTCCCGGACATCCGCAGAACCGACAGCGCCGCTCAAACGCGCCTGATGTTACCCTTTTGCATGGGTTCGGCAGGGATTGCGGTCTGCCTCATATCTTCATGTCCCGCTGTCACGGCGCATGGTATCTTTCGACGGCACGAACGGTGATGCGCCCGCAATGGCGCGGACCCGGGCGCAGGCAAACCGGAAAGATCACCGGCGCAGTGCATCAAGAACCGGCCGCAATGCCGGTGTAGTAGCCAATAATGAGGGACAAAATGATCAAGGAATTCAGGGATTTCATCGCGCGGGGCAATGTCATGGACATGGCCGTCGGCATCATCATCGGCGCGGCCTTCACCGCGATCGTCAGCTCGATGGTGGCCGACCTCATCAACCCGATCATCAGCCTTTTCATCGGGGGGATCGACTTCTCGGGCATGTATGTGCTGCTGGGCAGCGGCGAATACAGCTCGATTACCGCCGCCGAAGAAGCGGGCGCAGCCGTCTTCGCCTATGGGCGTTTCATCATGGCCGTGATCAATTTCCTGATCATCGCCTTCGTGGTCTTCATGCTGGTCAAGGGGGTCAACCGCGCCCGTGACGCGGCCATCAAGAAGCCCGAGCCGGAACCGGCTGCACCCGCCGGGCCCAGCGAACTGGATATCCTGATCGAGATCCGCGACGCGCTGAAAAAGTGACCCGCTGGCCTCACAGCCAGTCAAGAGAACGTGAAACACCGGACCCGCACAGGCTGTGCGGGTCTTTTCCGTCATGGCGCCGCTCTGCGCCATGTTGCCTATTCCGGACAATAGGTTACTTGTTATCCGGTTTTTAGCATTGCAGGTCACGTCCGAGTCTCGGACCTTCCATGACCCTCTCGCCCGTCCCGTCCCGACAACCCGAGGAAACCTGATGTCCATGATCAAACAGACGTTTCTGTCGCTTGTTGCCGTTGCCGCTGCGCTGGCCCTGTGGATCGCCTTCGTGCCCTCGGCGCAGCCGATGCTGGACCGGTTGGGCGTGCTGGGGCTGCTGGGGATCGAACCTGCGGCCAATGGGCAGCAGGCCGGGGGCGGTGGCGGCTTCGGGCCGCGCGGCCCCGCCAAGGTGGTTCTGGATGGCGTGACACAGGCCGTGCTCAGCCAGCGGGTCAGCGCCATTGGCGACGGGCGCGCGCTGCGCTCGGTGAATGTGCGCGCCGAAAGAACCGGCAGCGTCCGCGCGGTCGAGGTGGCATCGGGCCAATACGTGGAAGAAGGCGCGGTCATGGTCCGCCTTGAAGACCGGGCCGAGGTCATCGCCCTGGAACGCGCGCGCCTGATGCAGGCCGATGCCGAGGATGAATTGCGCCGCCTGACCACGCTGGGCGATTCCGGCGCCGTGACCGCGGTCCGCATCCGCGAGGCCGAACTGGCCTTGCAGACCGCGATCCTTGCCATCCGCCAGGCCGAGGTCGATCTGGATCAGACCGTGGTGACCGCCCCGATCTCGGGCTGGCTTGGCCTGGTCGATGTCGAACATGGCGACAGGCTCACCGCGCAGGATGTGATCGGGGTTCTGACGGATCGCTCGCAGATCACCATCGACTTCCGCGTGCCCGAACGTGTGATCGGCGCATTGGAGGTCGGGATGGAGGTGCAGGTCCGCTCCATGTCAGGGGTTCCCATCCCCGTTGCCGGCCGGCTGACCGCCATCGACAACGTCGTGGACCGCGCCAGCCGCACCCTGCGCGTGCAGGCCGCCCTCGACAACGAATCCGATCGCCTGCGCGAAGGCATGGCCTTCGAGGTGACGGTCGATGTGGCCGGCCAATCCTACCCCTCGGTCGATGCGCTGGCCGTGCAATGGTCCAGCCAGGGCTCTTTCGTCTGGCGTGTGCAGGACGGCAAGGCGCAGCGCGTGCCCGTCGTGATCCGTCAGCGCAACCCGGACCGCGTGCTGGTCGAAGGCGATCTGTCCGAAGGCGACATGGTCGTGATCGAAGGCGTGCAAACCCTGCGCCCCGGCGCCGAAGTGGCCCCCGCAAACGAAGCGGCGGCAGCGCGCGAAGGCAAAGCACCTGCGGCAACACTGTAAGGCGGTCCAGATGAAAAACCCCGCCAATCCCGCACCCACCACGGCCGGAACCGCGCTCTTCGTCCGCCGTCCGATCCTCGCTTTCGTGATCAATGCCCTCATCATCATCGCGGGCCTCGCCGCGCTCTTCGGGGTCGAGGTGCGCGAACTGCCCGATGTGGATCGCCCCGTCGTCACGATCACCACGCGCTTCTCGGGCGCCTCGCCCGAAACCGTGGATCAGGAACTGACCGGCCGCATCGAAGGGGCCGTGGGCCGCGTCTCCGGCGTGCGCACCATTTCCTCGGAATCGCGCTATGGCCGCAGCCGCGTGACGCTGGAATTCAACGATGATGTCGATCTGGACGTGGCCGCCACCGATACGCGCGACGCCGTGGCGCGCATCGCCAACGACCTGCCCGACGATGCCGACCAGCCCGAGATCATCAAGGCCGATGCCAATGCCGACCCGGTCATGCGCATCGCCGTCACCTCCGACACCCGCTCGCCGCAGGACCTCACGCAGCTCGTCCGCGACCGGGTCGAGGATCGCCTGATCTCCATCCCCGGCGTGGCCGACCTTCAGATCTACGGCGACCGTGACGCGATTTTCCGCGTCGATATCGACCAGCTCGAACTGGCCAGCCGCGGCCTGACCCTGGCCGACATGGCCCGCGCGCTGGGCGATGTCGCTTTCGACGTGCCCGCCGGCGATCTCGAAGGCAGCCGCCAGTCCATCAACGTGCGCACCACCGCCACCGTCATCACCCCCGAGGCGTTCGAGGCCCTTGAACTCAGCCCGAATGTCACCATCGGCGATGTCGCCCGCGTCACGCTTGGCCCCGCGCCCAATGAAACCGTCCTGCGCGCCAATGGCGAAACCGGCATGGGCATGGGCATCATCCGCGCCGCCACCAGCAACACGCTGGATATCTCCAACGGCGTCCATCAGGCCATCGACGAATTGCAGCAGGTTCTGCCCGATGACGTGAAGATCTTCGTCACCTCCGACGATGCGGTCTTCATCAACGGCTCCATCCGCGAGGTGGTGACAACCCTCGGCCTCGCGATCCTGATCGTGGTCGCCGTCATCTTCGTCTTCCTGCGCGACTGGCGCGCCACCCTGATCCCCACCCTGACGCTTCCCGTGGCCCTGATCGGTACGTTGGCCGCGATCTACATGGTCGGCTTCTCGGTCAATATCCTGACACTGCTGGCACTGGTGCTCGCCACCGGCATGGTCGTGGACGATGCCATCGTGGTGCTGGAAAACATCGTGCGCCGCCGCTCCGAAGGCATGGGCCCGCGCGCCGCCGCCGTCCTTGGCACGCAGCAGGTGTTCTTCGCCGTCGTCACCACCACGGCCACGCTGGCCGCCGTCTTCATCCCGCTCTCGTTCCTGCCGGGTCAGGCGGGCGGCCTCTTCCGCGAATTCGGCTTCACCCTTGCCATGGCGGTCATGCTGTCGTCGGTCGTGGCGCTCACCCTCGCGCCGGTCCTGGCCAGCCGCCTTCTCTCCCGCGCCGAAAGCGGGCAGCCCGCAAAAGGCCCGATGGTCTGGCTGGGCGACAGGCTGGCCGGTCTTTATGCCGCCACCCTGCGCGCCGCCCTGGCAGCACCCATGGTCGTCGTCATCGTCGCGGGCCTCTTCGCGCTGACGGCCGTGCTGGTCTCGGGCGGGATCCGCCAGGAACTCACCCCGCGCGAGGATCGCGCAATCATCCTGATGTCGGTCACCGCCCCCACGGGCGTGTCCCTGAACTACACCAGTTCAAAACTGCAAGAGATCGAAACCGCCATGGCCCCGCTGCGCGACAGCGGCGAGATGACGAATGTCTTCTCGATCACCGGCTTCGGCGCCTCCAACCGCGGCTTCGTGGTCATGACCCTTGCCAAATGGGATGAACGCGCCCGCAGCCAGCAAGAGATCGTGGGCGACGTGAACCGCTACCTCGGTAGCGTCGTGGGCGTGCGCGCCTTCGTGATCCAGCCCAACTCCCTCAGGATCCGTGGCGCGGGCCGCGGCCTCAGCTTCGCCATCACCGGCAGCAATTACGAACAGCTCTCCCAGGTCGCGGATGAACTCGTGCAGGCCATGCAGCAGAACCCGGCCATGGGGCAGGTCCGGCTGGAATATGAAACGACCCTGCCGCAACTCTTTGTCGAAATCGACCGCGCCCGCGCCTCGGACCTTGGCATCGACATCACCGGCCTCGGCAATGCCCTGCGCGCGGTTCTGGATGGCCGCAGCGTGGGTTCGGTCTTCATCGACGATACCTCCTATGACGTGCAGATGCTCTCCAGCAGCGATCCGGTGAACGATCCCACCGATCTGGAAAACATCTTCGTGCAGGCCTCGGATGGGCAGATGATCCCGATGTCCAGCTTCGTGCGCCTCGAAGAACGCGCCATCGCCCCCGAACTCAAACGCGAGGGCAAGGCACGCTCGGTCGAAATCACCGCAGGCCTCACACCCGAGATGTCGCTCGGCGACGCCATGGCAGAGGTGCGCAGCCTTGCCGATGGGATCATCGCGCCGGAAAACACCATCGTCCCCCTGGCCGAAGCCGCCGCACTCGATCAGACCTCATCCGGCCTGATGGTGACCTTTGCCTTCGCCATCCTTGTCGTGCTTCTGGTGCTGGCCGCCCAATTCGAAAGCTTCATTTCCGCCATCGTCGTCATGGCGACCGTGCCGCTCGGACTGGCCTGCGCGATTTTCGCGCTTCTCTTCAGTGGCCTCAGCCTGAATGTCTACAGCCAGATCGGGTTGGTGATGCTGATCGGGATCATGGCCAAGAACGGGATCCTGATCGTCGAATTTGCCAACCAGCTGCGCGACCGTGGCGCCGATGTGAAACAGGCGATCTTCGACGCCTCCACCATCCGCCTGCGCCCGGTGATGATGACCATGACCTCGACCGTGCTGGGTGGCGTGCCGCTGATCCTGTCCTCCGGTGCCGGCGCCGAAGCGCGCGAGGCGTTGGGATGGGTGATCGTGGGCGGCCTTGGCCTTGCCACGCTCTCCACGCTCTACCTGACCCCGGTCGCCTACCTGCTGCTGGCGCGCTTCACCGCCCCCAAGGTCGAAGAAGAACGCCGCTTGGTGCGTGAACTGGAAGAGGCGCAGCGGGTCTGATCGCCCGTAGGGTGCGTGCTTGCACGCACCATTCCTGCCCCCGCCGCAAACAAGCGGTGCGTGCAAGCACGCACCCTACGGCTGCTCCATTCGAATCCCGCCTCGTCCCGCATAGCCGATCAACACGCCAAGCGATGAAATATTGACATAACCAGTTTTATGGTTATGAATCACCCCATGACAACCGCAAGCCCCATATCCCGCGCCCTGGCCGCCTTGGGCCATGATGTGCGCCTTTCGATCTACCGTCTGCTGGTCAAGGCGGGGCAGGGCGGGCTGACCATCGGTGAGGTGATCGAACATCTGGATATCGCCCCCTCCACGCTGGCGCATCACCTCTCTACCCTGGTCGATGCGGGGCTGGTCACGCAGGAAAAGCAGGGGCGCACGGTGATCAACCGCGTGGATTACGATGTGATGCACCGCACGGTCGATTTCCTGACCGCCGAATGCTGCAGCGGTGTGACCCTGTCCAGGACATGCAAGGTGGCCTGATTTCTTCGGCCTTAAATAACCATAAAATTAGGGATTTAGACATGGCTGACATAACCCTCGATCCACGCCACCCCGCAGCGCTTGCCCGCGTGATCTGGGCCAGGCACCGGGTCTGGCTGGCCTCTGCGCTGATCCTTGCCGTGCTCGCCATCACCGATGACGCGCAGGCGCAGGCCTCGGCGATATTCGCAACTGCGGCGCTGCTGAACACCGCGCCTTTCCTCATGCTGTCCATCGGGATCGCGGCTTGGGCCGGGGCCACGGGCACCGACAACCTGATCGCGCGCGCCTTCACCGGCGCGCCTGCGTTGATGATCGTGATGGCCGCACTTGCGGGCGCGCTCTCGCCTTTCTGTTCCTGCGGGGTGATCCCGCTCATCGCCGCGCTGCTGGCGATGGGCGTGCCGCTTTCGGCCGTCATGGCCTTCTGGTTGGCCTCGCCGGTCATGGACCCTTCGATGTTCGTGCTGACCACGGGCGTTCTGGGTCTGGAATTCGCCATCGCCAAAACGCTGGCCGCCATCGGTCTTGGCCTGCTGGGGGGCGCCGTTGTGCATTGGGTCACGCGGGCGGGTGGTCTGGTCATGCCGCTGCGCGACGGGATCGGCAATGGCGGCTGCGGCGGCGCGCGCGTCCGCGCGCCCAAGCCGGTCGTCTGGCGCTTCTGGAACGATCCGGCACGGCGTATGAAATTCGGGCGCGAGGCGCTGGCCACCACCCTGTTCCTTGCGAAATGGCTGCTGCTGGCCTTTGTGCTGGAAAGCCTGATGCTGGCCTATATCCCCGCCGAAACCGTGACATCCGTGCTGGGCGGCAGCGGCATCGCCCCCATCGCCCTGGGCACATTGGTCGGCGTGCCCGCTTACCTCAACGGCTATGCCGCGCTGCCGCTGGTCGGTGGTCTGATCGCCCAAGGCATGGCGCCCGGCGCGGGCCTTGCCTTTCTCGTGGCGGGCGGCGTCACATCTCTGCCTGCGGCCATCGCCGTCTGGGCACTGGTCCGTCCGGGGGTTTTCGCCACCTATATCGCGCTCTCGCTCTCCGGCGCGTTCCTCTCGGGCCTTCTGTTCCATCTCTGGACGGTGGCCTGAAACCACGGGGTGCGCGGCAGGCCAACCCGCCGCGCCCCTGCTGTCACGCCACCAGCGACCGTGGATCGACCGTCGCGATCCCCAACGCCTCGCCCACGGCGGCATAGGTCAGCTGCCCCGCATGCACGTTCAACCCGGCCAGCAGATGCGGATCCTCGGCGCAGGCGCGCTTCCATCCCTTGTCGGCCAGCGCCAGCATGAAGGGCATCGTCGCATTCCCCAGCGCCAGCGTCGATGTGCGCGCCACCGCCCCCGGCATGTTGGCCACGCAGTAATGCATGATCCCGTCCACCTCGTAGATCGGGTCCTGATGCGTCGTCGCACGCGATGTCTCGAAACATCCGCCCTGGTCGATCGCCACATCCACCAGCACCGCGCCGGGCTTCATCACCCCCAGCTGCGCCCGGCTGATCAGCTTCGGCGCCGCCGCCCCGGGGATCAGCACCGCGCCCACGACCATATCCGCCTGCGGCAGCAACTCCGCCAGCAAACCCGCCGAGGAATAGCCCGTCTTGAACTGCCCCCCGAACACATCGTCCAGGTAGCGCAGCCGCGGCAAGGACCGGTCCAGCACGGTCACATCCGCCCCCATGCCCGCCGCGATCCGCGCCGCATGGGTGCCCACCACACCGCCACCGATCACCAGCACCCGCGCCGGCCCCACACCGGGCACACCGCCCATCAGCACGCCGCGCCCGCCATTGGCCTTCTGCAGCGTCCAGGCGCCCACCTGCGGCGCCAGCCGCCCCGCCACCTCGGACATCGGCGCCAGCAGCGGCAGCCCCCCGGACCGATCCGTCACCGTTTCATAGGCGATCGCGGTGCAGCCCGACGCCAGCAGGTCATGCGTCTGCGCGGGGTCCGGCGCCAGGTGCAGATAGGTGAACAGCAACTGCCCCTCGCGCAGCATCTTGCGCTCGCCGGCCTGCGGTTCCTTGACCTTCACGATCATGTCGGCCTTGGCGAACACCTCCGCCGCCGTGCCGATGATCACGGCCCCCGCCGCCACGTAATCCGCATCCGCGAAACCCGCGCCCACACCCGCGCCCGTCTCGATCAGAACCTCGTGGCCATGCGCAACCGCCTCCATCGCCGCATTGGGCGTCAGGCCCACGCGGAACTCCTGCGGCTTGATCTCTTTCGGACATCCGATCTTCATTGGTCTTCCCTCCCTTGATCCATCTGCCACCATCATGGCGCAGACCCGGCGCAAATCCTTTGAATTCGGGGTCGCATTTCCCGACGCTTTCAGGATATCCTTCGGTGCAACCCTTAATTCATCGAAGGATTCTTCGTTTCATGGCGCTGGACCCGACAGATCGTCGCATTCTTTCCGTTCTGCAGCGCAAGGGGCGCATCTCGAACGCCGACCTCTCGGAAGAGGTGAACCTCTCTGCCTCCGCCTGCCACCGCCGCGTCCAGCGGCTCGAGGAAGAAGGGTACATCAGCAACTACGTGGCCTTGCTGGACCGGCGCAAGATGGGCCTGCCAACGCTGGTCTTCGTCGAAATCACCCTGTCGGGTCAGGCGGACGATCTGCTCGACGCCTTCGAAAAGGCCGTCTCGCGCATCCCCGACGTGCTGGAATGCCACCTGATGGCGGGCACCGCCGATTACATCCTCAAGATCGTTGCCGAAGATACCGAGGATTTCGCCCGCATCCACCGCCAGCACCTGTCGCGCCTGCCCGGCGTAGCCCAGATGCAAAGCAGCTTCGCCTTGCGCACCGTCTTCAAGACCACCGCGATCCCGGTCTGATACCGCATGGCCGCGCCGCAGCCGTTGCCTTTGCCCCGCCCTTCGCCCAGATTGCCCCGCAACGGAGGATTTGCATGACCTGGGATTACATCATCGTCGGAGCGGGCAGCGCGGGGTGCGTTCTGGCAAAACGGCTGACCGACGCGGGCCACCGCGTGCTGCTGCTCGAAGCAGGCGGTTCCGATGCCTATCACTGGGTGCATATCCCGATGGGCTATCTCTACTGCATCGGCAATCCGCGCACCGACTGGATGTATCGCACCGCAGAAGAGCCCGGCCTGAACGGCCGGTCGCTGCTCTATCCGCGCGGCAAGGTGCTGGGCGGCTGCTCCTCCATCAACGGGATGCTCTATCTGCGGGGGCAGGCGGCGGATTACGACGGCTGGCGCCAGATGGGGCTGACCGGCTGGGGCTGGGACGATGTGCTGCCCTATTTCAAGAAATCCGAGGATTTCGTCGAAGGCCCCTCCGAGATGCACGGCGCGGGCGGCGAATGGCGGGTGGAAAACCAGCGCCTGCACTGGGATGTGCTCGATGACTGGAAGGCCGCCGCAGTCGCGGCTGGCCTGCCCGAAACCACCGATTTCAACACCGGCAACAACGAAGGCGTGGGATATTTCCGCGTCAACCAGCGCAGCGGCTGGCGCATGAATACCGCGCGCGCCTTCCTGCGCACCCGTGCGGGGCAGGGGTTGCAAGTGGAAACCCACGCCCAGACGCGCCGCGTCCTGATCGAAGATGGCCGCGCCGTCGGTGTGGAATACATGCAGGGCGGGCAGGTCAGAACAGCAAGGGCGCGGGCCGAGGTGATCCTCTCCGCAGGTGCCATCGGATCGGTGCAGATCCTGCAACTCTCGGGGCTGGGGCCTGCGGCGCTGCTGGCCCGCCACGGGATCGGGGTGATCCGCGACATTCCCGGCATCGGCGCGAACCTTCAGGATCATCTGCAACTGCGCTGCGCCTGGCGGCTGACAGGGGCCAGGACGCTCAACACGATGGCGAACTCGCTCTTGGGCAAGGCGATGATCGGGCTGGAATACGTGATGCGCCGCACCGGTCCGATGTCCATGTCGCCCAGCCAGTTGGGCGCCTTCTCGCGCTCGCGCGAGGATCTGGAAACCCCGGACCTCGAATACCACGTCCAGCCCCTCACGCTCGAGGCCTTCGGCCAGCCGCTTCATGACTTCCCGGCCATGACCGCCAGCGTCTGCAACCTGCGCCCCGAAAGCCGGGGCACCGTCGAAATCACCAGCAACGATCCCCGCGACGCGCCGCGCATCGCGCCCAACTACCTTAGCACCGAAGGCGACCGCCGCGTCGCCGTGGATGCAATCCGGCAGGCGCGGCACATCATGGCACAGGCGCCGATGGCGAAATACGCGCCCTCTGAAATGAAGCCCGGCCTGACCGCCCAGTCGGACGCTGAATTGATGCAAGCCGCAGGCGACATCGGCACCACCATTTTTCATCCCGTGGGCACGGTGCGCATGGGCACCGATGACGCGGCCCCGCTGGACGGCGCGCTGCGCCTGCGCGGGATCGGCGGCCTGCGCGTGGTCGATGCCAGCGTGATGCCGCGCATCACCTCGGGCAACACCAATTCACCCACCATCATGATCGCGGAAAAAGCCGCCGACATGATCCTGGCAGGAGTGCGGTAATCATGGCGAATGTTGCGATCCCCTATGCCTCTGGCCGTGGCCATACCAGGCGCCTGGCCGAGGTGATTGCCGCAGCCCTTGGCGAAGGCGGCTGCGACGCCCGCCTGATCGACGTTGAACAGATGGGCAAGCTCGACTGGCAGGCGCTGGATCAGGCCGATGCCATCGTGATGGGCGCGCCCACCTACATGGGCAGCGCCGCCGCCGGGTTCAAAGCCTTCATGGATGAAACGGGTGAGATCTGGGCCAATCAGGGTTGGGCCGACAAGATCGCGGCAGGTTTCACCGTGGCGACCTTTCCCGGCGGCGACAAGCTCAACACCCTGATCCAGCTCAGCATCTTTGCCGCACAACATGGCATGGTCTGGGTCGGTCAGGACCAGATCGGCGCGCCTGCCAACAAGGCCAATCCCGGCATCAACGAAAGCGGTGTCTGGCTGGGTCTTGGCGCCACCTCGTCGCGCGACAAGACGCTGATGGTCGAACCCGGCGATCTGGAAACCGCGCGCCGTTTCGGGTTGCGCATCGCCCGCGTGCTGCGCCGCTGGCGGGTCTGACCCCTCTCGCCGTCAGGGCGGGATTCAGGGTCAAAGGTTAAAATTTGGCAAACGCGAACCTGTAACCCGTTGATATTGCTGTGTCTGGAAAATGTCCCATCATGGGACGGGACGGCTGGGGCCAAAAACAAACCCCCGGGCGCGGGGCACGGGGGTCGTTTTCAATAGCGTTCAAGCTGTTGAAGAAGGATACCTTAAAGGCCGCCTTCACGCTGGGCTTTCTTGCGCGCCAGTTTACGGGCACGACGAACGGCTTCAGCTTTCTCGCGCGCTTTCTTGACGGACGGCTTCTCGAAATGTTGCTTGAGCTTCATTTCGCGGAATACGCCTTCACGCTGCAGCTTTTTCTTCAGAGCCCGAAGGGCCTGATCGACATTGTTGTCACGAACACTAACCTGCATGTGGTTTTCACCACCTTTCTAAGTTTGAGTTGCAAGAATTTGCAGGAGGTGGCCGTATAGCAAAGCGCGCCCTACTTGTCTAGGGTAACCCCGATCCACCCGATCGGGCCTCGCGCACAGGAAGGAACCCCTGATGACAGAGACAGATGTGAAAGACCGCCTGCTTGACGCGGCCCTGATGCATGTGCCCTTCGATGGCTGGTCCGAAGCCAGTTTTTCCGCCGCCATCGCCGACACCGGCATCGACCGCGCCGTCGCCCGCGCCGCCTGCCCGCGTGGCGCGGTGGATCTGGCCCTGGCCTATCACGCGCGCGGCGATGCGCTGATGCTTGAACGGCTGAAGCAGACCGATCTTTCGACCCTGCGGTTCCGCGACCGCGTGGCACTTGCAGTGCGATACCGGCTGGAAGCGGCAGACGACAAGGAAGCGGTGCGGCGCGGTACGACCCTCTTTTCGCTGCCCGTCTATGCCGCCGATGGCGCCCGCGCGATCTGGAATACCTGCGATCTGATCTGGACCGCGCTGGGCGATACCTCGGACGATATCAACTGGTACACCAAGCGCGCCACGCTGTCGGGTGTCTACGGCGCCACCGTCCTGTTCTGGCTGGGCGACGATTCGCTTGGGCACCAGGCCACCTGGGATTTCCTGGATCGTCGGATCGACGACGTGATGCGCTTTGAAAAGTTCAAGGCAACCGTGCGCGACAACAAGGCCTTGAGCAGCCTTCTGGCTGCCCCTATCGCTGTTCTGGGAAAGATACGCGCACCCGGAAAAGGTGCGCCCGAAGGCGGCTGGCCTGGCCGCTGGAATAACGGCACAAAATAAAGAAGGAAAAGACATGACCCAGACGATGCGTGCCATCGAGATTTCTGAACCCGGTGGACCCGAGGTGCTGAAGCCTTGCGCAAGACCCATCCCCAAGGCCGAGCCAGGTCAGGTCATACTCAAGTTGGCTTATGCCGGTGTGAACCGTCCCGACGCCTTGCAGCGGGCCGGTCTTTACGCCCCGCCGCCGACGGCCAGCGATCTGCCGGGCCTTGAAGGCGCGGGCGAGGTCGTGGCCCTGGGCGAAGGCGTCAGCGGTATCGCGCTGGGCGATCAGGTCTGCGCGCTGTTGCCAGGCGGCGGCTATGCCGAATACGTCGCGACGCCTGCCGCCCATTGTCTGCCCGTGCCCAAGGGCATGGATCTGAAACAGGCCGCCTGCCTGCCCGAGACCTTCTTTACGGTCTGGTCGAACGTCTTTCAGCGTGGCGGCCTGCGTGCGGGCGAACGCTTTCTGATCCATGGCGGTTCCAGCGGGATCGGCACAACGGCGATTCAACTGGCCTGCGCCTTTGGCGCGCGCGTTTTCGTGACGGTGGGTTCGGAAGAAAAGGCAAAAGCCTGTCTGGACCTTGGTGCTGAGCGCGCGATCGTCTACCGCGACGAGGATTTCGTCGAGGTGATGCGCGCCGAGGGTGGCGCCGACCTGATCCTGGACATGGTGGGCGGTCTTTATATCCCCCGCAACTTCCGCGCCCTGGCCGATGACGGTCGTCTGGTGCAGATCGCCTTTCTGCAAGGCGCCAAGGTCGAGGTGAATTTCAGCGACCTGATGCGCCGCCGTCTGACCATGACGGGCAGCACCCTGCGCCCGCAAAGCGACCTGGCCAAGGCGCGCATCGCCGATGCGCTGCGCGCAGATGTCTGGCCGCTGCTGGATGCCGGACGCGTGGCCCCGGTGATGGACAGCGAATTCCCGCTGGAGCAGGCCGCGGCGGCCCACGCCCGGATGGAGGCAAGCGGGCATATTGGAAAGATCGTTCTGAAAGTTGCGTGATCACCTGGTGAGGAAAGACAGATTTGCCGCAAGCGAAGCGTGCAGAGACGAGGGAAGAGGAAACCCAATGACGACCGTTGCAAGAACCGTTGTGATCGAAGAATTCGGCGGACCCGAAAACATGAAGCTGGTGGATCGCACGCTGGGCGAGCCAGGGCCGGGGCAGGTGCGCATCCGGCACCATGCCTGCGGATTGAACTTCATCGATGTATATCAGCGCACCGGGCTTTATCCCCTGCCGCTGCCCCATGCCCTGGGCATGGAAGGCGCGGGTGTGATCGAAGCCGTGGGCGAAGGTGTCACGCATCTGAAAGTCGGTGATCGCGCGGCCTATACCTCGCAGCCGCCCGGCGCCTACTGCGAGGCGCGGGTGATGCCGGCCGCCCAGGTCTGTCCATTGCCGGATGGCATTTCCTTCGAACAGGGGGCGGCCATGATGCTGAAGGGGCTGACGGTCGAATACCTGTTCCACCGCACCTATCCGCTGAAACGCGGGGACACCGTGCTGTTTCATGCGGCCGCCGGTGGGGTTGGCCTGATCGCCTGCCAATGGGCCCGGTCCGAGGGGATCACCCTGATCGGCACCGCTGGCACGGATGAGAAATGCCAATTGGCACTTGAGCATGGCGCCACGCATTGCCTGAATTACCGCGAGGGCGATTTCGCTGCGAAGGTGCGCGAATTGACCAACGGCAAAGGCGTTGATGTTGTCATGGATGCCGTCGGAAAGGATACTTTCGAGGGGTCCCTCAACAGTTTGCGCCCGTTGGGCATGATGATTTCCTTCGGGAACGCGTCCGGAAAGGTGCCGCCTTTCGATCTTGGTATTCTGGGAGCAAAGGGATCGCTGCAACTGACGCGGCCGACCGTATATACTCATATCGGTGATCATGCGACATGCCAGAAAATGGCCGGACATCTTTTTGAGAAAGTGCTTTCCGGTGATGTGGCGATTCGGATTGATCAACGCTTCCCGCTTGGGCAGGTTGCAGATGCGCATCGCGCGCTGGAAGGTCGGCAAACCACGGGCAGCACGATCCTGACGCTGTAAGCAAATCCGGTTCAGTCACGGTGAAAGGGGGGCGATGCCCCCTTTTTTCTTTTTCGAAACAGATATTTGTAACGGGCTTGGCGCCAGCGCGCTGACAGGTCCGGAAGCGTTTAAATGGTCTGATTTTCCACAATGCACGCATCGCGATTATTTCTTCAACTATTTGAATTCGAATACTCAAAAGAAGCACTGTGAAAATCTATTTCCGAAATTTTGCCAATTTCATTTGGCCTTTGAAAAATCTGCCTGTATGTAGCAAATCCTGATCGATTGATTTTTCTTTGGTGGCTGGTGGTAGTTTTGGAAAAGATCCTGCTGCCTTGCCCGACAACTATGGATGTGACCGTAATGGAACAGATCGACCTGGAAGGAATGTCGCTGACAGAACTGAAAGTCCTTCAAAAGAAAGTAACGAAAGCTATCGAAGGATTTGAAGAGCGCCAGAAACTTCAGGCGCTTGCCGCGCTCGAGGCAAAAGCCCGTGAAATGGGTTTTTCGCTGTCTGAATTGACCGGCGCTACCCAGGGCAAGGCCCGGCGTAAACCGGCCGCACCCAAGTACCGTCACCCCGATGATGCCAGCATCACATGGACCGGCAAGGGCCGCCAGCCCGCCTGGTTCAAGACGGCCGTGACCTCGGGCGTGTCGCCTGACGATCTTCTGGTCTGATCCGCGCTAACGCAACGGATCGAAAAGGGCATCCTTGAGCGTGCAGTCGCGCACCACGTCGCGGCCGCATGGAACGGGGGTCAGGTCTTTCGACAGGCAGATCCTGACCTCCTGAATCCGCCCATCGCGACAGGTGACGGTCAGCATGTCCGGCTCAAGCTGTTCATTCTCTTTCAGGAAAGCCTCTTCGATCAGGCCGGCGGGCAAGCGCACAGGCTTGTCCAACTTGCGGAACACGGCAGGGCGGGAGACGCTGGCATAGGCGCGGCGTGCGAGATCGAAATAGGCCCCCGCCGACAATCCGCTGCAAACCCCATGCTTGCGCCATTGATGCCAGGCCAAGCCGGATGTGCCCATGATGTCGGTCATCGCGGCCGTCATGGCCGGGCTGGGCTGGGGTTCGGTCGTGCGGCAATAGCTGGGCCATCCGCGATGATACTGCGGCCACAACCCGTGCAGCACCCAGCCATGGCCGCTGTCGTCGCGGCATTGCGGGGACCTGCGGGCGTCGCCTTCCAGCACGCACCAGTTCGGTGACCAACTGAGCGACATGACATAATAGTCGAAGTCACCCGGCCTTTCGCCATCTGCAAGACCCTGTGAGGGGGGAGCCATCCACAAGCCCAGGGTAAGCGTCATGATCAATCGGAAAAGGGCGGGCATGGCGGGCTCCGTTCACTGGCAAGGTTGGTCAGGCGCATTCGGGCTTTTCTTGGCAAGCCTTCTCCACTATATACCGGCCAAGTTCCCCGACAACGGTAACCCGCCCCGCAACGGGCAGCCTTTTCAGGCGGCGGGAAAGATTTGCCGACAAGGGGCGCATTCGGGTCAAGGAGATGATGACATGACCAAACCGATCATGGCCAGGGCCACCGCCGTCTGGCTGGTGGACAACACCACGCTGACATTCAAGCAGATCGCCGATTTCACCGGGATGCACGAGCTTGAGGTCCAGGGCATCGCCGATGGCGATGTGGCGGCAGGCGTGAAAGGGTTCGATCCCATCGCGAATAACCAGCTGACCCAGGACGAGATCGACAAGGGCCAAGCCAATCCGCTGCATAAGCTGAAGCTCAAGTTCAACCCCGCCGCTGTGGGTGAAGAAACGCGCCGCGGTCCGCGCTACACCCCGCTCAGCAAGCGTCAGGACCGTCCGGCGGCGATCTATTGGCTGGTCAAGTTCCACCCGGAACTCAGCGATGGGCAGATCGGCAAGCTGGTCGGCACCACCAAGCCGACGATTCAGGCGATTCGCGAGCGGACCCACTGGAACATCGCCAATATCTCGCCGATCGATCCGGTTGCCCTTGGCCTGTGCAAGCAGTCCGAACTGGATGCCGCCGTGCAGAAGGCCGCTGCCAAGCGCGCCGCCGATGGCGTGGTGATGTCGGATGACGAGCGTCGCAAGCTGGTCAGCACCGAACAGTCGCTGAGCATGGATGATGGCCCGCGCATGCCGACGGCCATCGAAGGGCTTGAGACCTTCACCCTGCGCCAGGACGACGAGGACGAGAAACCTGAGACCAAATACGACGCCGACAGCTTCTTCAACCTGCCGGACAATGATGACGAGGATGACGAGGACGAGGACAGCCGCCGCTGAGCCCCCGTTTTCGACAAGACTGAAAGGCCCGGGCGCAAGACCCGGGCTTTTTCATTCCAGGCATCCCATATGGCTGGCAGGCGCGCATGGCTTCGGGCACTCTGTCGGCAGACAGCCGCAAGGAGGGATCCGATGGTCATAGCCGTCATAGGCGCCGGGATGATCGGTGCAGCCGCCGCTCGCCACCTGGCGCGGGATGGGCATGGGGTGGTGCTGATCGGGCCGCCCGAGCCGCAGGACAAGGCCACACATCCCGGCGTTTTTGCCAGCCATTACGACGAGGGGCGGATCACCCGCGCCCTGGATCCCTGGCCATTCTGGAGCCACGCTAGCCAAGCCAGCATTGCGCGTTACCACCAGATCGAGGCGGATAGCGGGCTGCGCTTCTTTCACCAGACCGGCACGGTCATGGCCGGCGCCGAAGACAGTCCCTATATCAAACGCCTGTGTGCGGTGCAGCAGCAGGCAAACCTGCCTTGTGATATGCTGCGCGGGCAGGATCTGGCCGCACAGTTTCCCTTTTTTCGGTTCGATCCCGGCACTTTGGCCCTGCACGAGACAAAAGGGGCGGGGCATATCAATCCGCGTGTGCTTGTCCGCGCGCAGATGCGCATAGCGGAACGGGCTGGCGCACGGATCCTGCCCGATACCGTTCTGGGCCTGGATGACACGCCGACGGGCCTTCGGATACGGACCGATCAGGGCGAAGTACTGGCCAATCAGGTGCTTGTGGCGGCTGGCGGGTTTGCCAACATGATCCTGCCAGAGCCGCTGCCTTTGACCGTCTATGCCCGTACCGTTGTTCTGTTGGAGCTTGATGCCGCCGAGGCCGCACGCCTGTCCGCCATGCCCTCGCTCATCTGGCTGGAGCCGGATGGCAACGATCCCTACCTGCTGCCGCCAATCCGCTATCCTGATGGGCGCACCTATCTGAAGATGGGTGGCGATACGGTCGATGTGATCCTGCGCGACACGCAGGACATCAAGGGCTGGTTCCGCTCGGGGGGCAATCCGGCGGTGGGGCAGATGCTGGAGGATCAGGTCCGCGCTCGCATGCCCGGCTTGCGCGTGATCTCAAGCCATGTCCAACCCTGCATCACGACCTTCACGCCCCGGAATGTCCCCGCATTGGAGCGTGTGGGACCCCGCCTGTCCGTGGCTGTCGGCGGATGCGGGCGCGGCGCGAAATGCAGCGACGAACTGGGCCGTCTGGGGGCGGAACTGGCCTTGGGGCGCAGCTTGCCTGACTGGGCGCAACAGGCGGCTCTGCCGACTTGAACCCTCTGTTTATGCAGGCCTTCCCGCAGTTTGGCCTGCGCGAATGAAACGGCGGAAAATAATTTTCGCGGCACTTCGGAAAATATCTTGCGCGAATTTTTCACTGGTCCTAAATGCGCAGGTAAAGACGCCAACGCACGCGCCTCTGGCCGAGGGATCACCCCTCAGTGTTTACGTAGCGACGGTAACGTCTCCTGTTGAACTGGTCGGGTCTTTGATCCGGGTCTATGGAGATGACCATGAACGCCTACGTGAACCCCCAGCTGGGCGGCGACGCCGTCCGCGCATCCCATCGCATCGAAAATTTCATCCGGCAGTCGCGTTTTGACCGGCCCACTCTTGTGCTGGACACGCAGATCGTTGCGGATCAATACCGTGCGCTCAAGGCCGGGCTGGGCCGCGCCGCCATCCACTATGCCGTCAAGGCGAACCCCGCACGCGCCATCCTGTCGACCCTGATCGCCGAAGGCAGCCATTTCGATGCCGCCTCGCGCGGCGAGATCGAGCTGTGCCTCAGCCTTGGTGCCCGGCCTGAAACCATCTCCTTTGGCAATACGGTCAAGCGTGCGTCCGACATCGCCTTTGCCCATGCGGCCGGTATCCGCATCTTTGCGGTCGATGCCGAGGAAGAGCTTGAAAAACTGGCCGAGCATGCGCCCGGTGCACAGGTCTACATTCGCCTTCTGGTCGGCTCGACCGAGGCGGATTGGCCGCTGAGCCGCAAGTTCGGCTGCGCGCCCGAAATGGTCGTGCCCCTGATGACCCGTGCCACCGATCTGGGGCTGAAACCCGTGGGCATGTCCTTCCATGTCGGCAGCCAGACGCGCCGCGCCGAGATGTGGACCGGTACGCTGGATCATGTCGCCGCCGCCTGGACCACGGCCCGCGCCGCCGGTTTCGATCTGGACCTGCTGAACATCGGCGGAGGCTTTCCCGCCTTCTATGGCGAGGAAATCGAAGCGCCGACCGCCTATGCTGCCCACGTGATGGAAATGGTCGAGGCGCGTTTCGACGGTGCAACCCGTGTCATGGCCGAACCCGGTCGCGGCATGGTCGCCGAGGCCGGCATGATCGCCGCCGAGGTGATGCTGGTGTCGCGCAAGTCCGATGATGACATCTGCCGCTGGGTCTACCTCGATATCGGCAAGTTCTCGGGCCTGGCCGAAACCATGGACGAGGCGATCCGCTACCAGTTCATCACCGACCGCGACCACGAGGATAGCGGCCCCTGCATCCTGGCAGGTCCCTCCTGCGACAGTGCCGACGTGCTTTACGAAAAGCGACCGGTGCAACTGCCGTTGGGTCTGCGCGCAGGGGACCGTTTCATCATCCGCAATTGCGGCGCCTATACCTCGACCTATTCCTCGGTCTGCTTCAACGGCTTCCCGCCGCTGGATGTCGTGGTCATCTGATCAGACCGGTTGCCAAGACAGGCGCGCGCGGGATGACCTGGCGCGCGCCTCTGTTTCTTCTTGCTTCAAATATCCACGGCAACGGTTGCCCCGGGCCGCGCGTTTTGAACGCAGGCATCAGACCTTGCGTCTTGCGTTCAGCGCCGCGGTGATCGTGCCGTCGTCGAGGTAATCCAGCTCGCCCCCGATCGGCACGCCCTGTGCAAGCGAGGTCAGCGTGACCCGTCCTTCAAGCTGATCGGCGATGTAATGGGCCGTGGTCTGCCCGTCGACCGTGGCGTTCAGCGCCAGGATCACCTCGGTCACGTTCTCGCTGTCGACCCGGTCCACCAGCCGCGGGATGCGCAGTTGTTCGGGTCCGACCTGATCCAGCGCCGACAGGGTGCCGCCCAGCACGTGATAACGCCCCTTGAAGCCGCCGGATCGTTCCATTGCCCAAAGATCGGCTACATCCTCGACCACGCAGATCATGCCATTGGCCCGTTTGTCCGAGGCGCAGATCTCGCAGATGTCGCCGGTGCCGATATTGCCGCAGTTCAAGCATTCGCGGGCCGAGGCCGCAACCTGCCGCATCAGGTCGGCAAGCGGTGTCATCAGCAACGACCGCTTGCGGATCAGGTGCAGCACGGCGCGCCGGGCAGATCGTGGGCCCAGCCCCGGAAGCCGGGCCATCATGTCGATCAGGGCCTCGATCTCGCGATTTGCGCTCATCTGTGATGATCCTGCCTGATCAGAACGGCAGGTTCATGTCCTTGGGCAGGCCCATGCCTTCGGTCAGCTTGCCCATCTCTTCCTTGGCCTTTTCCGAGGCGCGCCCCTGCGCATCCTTGATCGCCGCAAGGATCAGGTCCTCGACCACTTCCTTGTCATCGGCCGAAAAGATCGACGGGTCGATATCAAGGCTTTTCAGCTCGCCCTTCACGGTGCAGGTGGCCTTGACCAGACCTGCGCCGGATTCGCCAGTGACCGTCATCTGGTGCATTTCTTCCTGAAGCTGCGCCATCTTCTGCTGCATTTCCTGCGCCGCTTTCATCATTTTGGCCATGTCGCCAAGCCCGCCTAGTCCCTTGAGCATGCTGTATCTCTCCTGTTTGCATCTGCGGCATGTCCGGTCATGCCGGCGCCGTGTTTCAATCGTCCTCGAACGGATCCCATTCATCCTCGACCTCGGGCAGGGCCTGCGCCTCTGCCTCGGCGGCCAGCTTGTCGGGTGTGCGAATCTCGGTGATCCGCGCCTTGGGAAAGGCGTTCAGCACGGCCTTTACCATCGGATGCGCTTGGGCTTTCGCCTTCAACTCGGCCTCGGCCGTGTCGCGCGCCTCGGCGATTGTGGGTGCCCCGCCGTCATTGACGACACTGACGGCCCAGCGGTTCCCGGTCCAGAGTTGCAGGCGCTGTCCCAGGCGCTGGGCCAGATCGTGCGCGGCACTTTCGGCTGGCACGAATTCGATCCGTCCGGGGCGATAGGCCGCCAGTCGTATGCCGGTTTCCACCTCGACCAGCAGTTTCACATCGCGATTGGCGCGGATCAGGTCGATCACGTGATCGAAGGTCGGAAAGCGCGCCAGCGCCTGTTCGGCATCCAGGGCGACGGCCTGCACCGTGTTGCCCGACCCGCCGCCACCGGATGGAACGCTGCCGCCGCGCGTCATCGCCTGGGCACCGCCATCGGCATGACCTGCTGCCATGCCACCGCCCGAGGGGCCGCCACCCGGTGAGGGCGGGGGCAGGTCCGGCAGCTTGCGCACCAGTTCTTCCGGTGTCGGCAGGTCGGCCACATGAGTCAGGCGGATCACCGCCATTTCGGCCGCCATCATCGCGTTGGGGGCCTGCGCCACCTCGTCCAGCGCCTTGAGCAGCATCTGCCACATCCGTGCCAGTGCACGCAGGGGCAGGCGATCCGCCATGTCCTGTCCGCGGGCGCGCTCATCCGGGCCGACAGTCGGGTCTTCGGCTGCATCGGGCGTGATCTTGACCACGGAAATCCAGTGCGTCACCTCTGCCAGATCGCGCAGAACCGCCATCGGATCGGCGCCATCGGCATATTGCGCGCCCAGTTCGGCCAGGGCCCCGCCAGCATCGCCGCGCATGATCATGTCGAACAGGTCCAGCACGCGGCCCCGGTCCGCCAGGCCCAGCATGGCGCGTACCTGATCGGCGGTGGTTTCGCCCGCGCCGTGGGAAATCGCCTGATCCAGCAGCGACGTGGCATCGCGGGCCGATCCTTCGGCCGCGCGCGTGATCAGGGCCAGCGCATCATCGGTGATCTGCGCCGCCTCTGACGCCGCGATCTTGCGCAGCAGGGCGATCATCACCTCGGGTTCGATCCGGCGCAGGTCGAATCGCTGGCAGCGCGACAGCACGGTGACGGGCACCTTGCGGATCTCGGTCGTGGCGAAAATGAACTTCACATGGGCGGGCGGTTCCTCAAGCGTCTTCAGCAGCGCGTTGAACGCGCTGGTCGAGAGCATGTGGACCTCGTCGATGATGTAGATCTTGTAGCGCGCCGAGGCCGCCCGGTAGTGCACGCTTTCGATGATTTCGCGGATGTCGCCCACGCCCGTGCGCGAGGCGGCGTCCATCTCCATCACGTCGACATGGCGACCTTCCATGATCGCCACGCAGTGTTCACAGGTCCCGCAGGGATCGGTGGTCGGGCCGCCCGTGCCATCCGCACCGATGCAGTTCATTCCCTTGGCGATGATCCGCGCCGTCGTGGTTTTCCCTGTGCCCCGGATGCCCGTCATGATGAAGGCCTGCGCGATGCGGTCGGCGGCGAAGGCGTTGCGCAGGGTGCGCACCATCGCATCCTGCCCCACCAGATCGGCAAAGGTTTCGGGCCGGTACTTGCGGGCCAGAACGCGGTAGCCGGTTTCTGGGGTCTGGGTCATGGGGCCTCTGGCTCTGGGAACAGATGTCAACCTAGGCAATCGGCCCGCCCGCGTCCAGACATGGCCGTGGTGAATCCGGGGTTTTCGCATCGCCCCTTTGGTGTAGTCTGGTGGCACCAGACTGGGTTCCGGGGGGGATCGGCCATGCGGTTGAAAGACGTGCGGCGCAGCCGCAACATCGAGGATCGGCGCGGACAGCGCAGGGCAGGCGGGGGCGGTGCCAGGATCGGCGGTGTCGGTCTGCTGCTGGTGCTGGCCATCGGTTATTTCGCCGGGATCGACGTGACGCCGCTTTTGCAGGATCAAGATCCGAGGGGCCAGATCACCCAGACCGCGCCCACACCCGAGGAACAGCAAGCGGCCGAGTTCGCGGGCCGCGTTCTGGCCACCACCGAACAGGTCTGGTCACAGGTCATGCGGGACCAGGCGGGCCGCACCTATCAGCCTCCGGTTCTGGTGCTGTATTCCGGCGTGACGCAAAGCCCCTGCGGTGGCGCGTCCGGGGCGACGGGGCCGTTCTACTGCCCCGCCGATCGCAAGGCTTATCTGGATACCGATTTCTTCGCGACGCTGTCGCGGCAACTGGGGGCGAAGGGCGATTTCGCGGCCGCCTACGTGATCGCTCACGAGGTGGCCCATCACATCCAGAACGAGATGGGCATTCTGGGGCAGGTCCATCGCACACGGCAGGCCGCCAGCACAGCCGAGGGTAACGCCCTGACCGTGCGGCTGGAGTTGCAGGCCGATTGCCTGTCAGGCGTCTGGGCGCGCGCCGTGGATGGATTGCTGGAGCCCGGCGATCTGGAAGAGGCGCTGAACGCGGCCCGGATGATTGGCGATGATCGCCTTCAGGCACGCGCCGGGCGGGTGCCGCAGCCGCATACCTTCACCCATGGCACCAGTGCCCAGCGGGCGCGCTGGTTCGCGATCGGATATGACAGCGGGCAGATCGGTCGCTGCGACACATTCGCGGCGCGCACGCTCTGACATGTCCGATCTGGTGATCCATGCCTTGCCGGTATCCGGTGGCATCCTGGCGATTGCCCCCTTGCCGGGACGTCTGGGCGATCCGGTCGGCGACCTGGAGCATCTGCGCGCGTGGCGGCCTGCCATCGTCCTGAGCCTGACGACCCGGATCGAGATGATCGAGAATGGATCGGAACACCTTGGTCAGCTCATGCAGGAAAGGGGCGCGCGCTGGGTGCATATGCCGATATCGGATTTTGGTGTGCCTGATGACGCAACGGCGGCGCGTTGGCCGGTTGTGAGCGAACAGATCCTGTCGGCCCTGTCAGGCGGGGGGCGCGTCCTGGTGCATTGCAAGGGTGGTTGCGGCCGCTCGGGCATGATCGCGCTGCGGCTGATGATAGAAGCCGGTGAGGTGCCCGGCCATGCGCTGGACAGGCTGCGGGGCATCAGGCCATGTGCCATCGAGACTGAAGACCAGATGCGATGGGCCATGGCTGCGCGGCGCAAATCGCGGCGCTGATCAGCCCTTGCGCGGTTTTCTGGGCGACGGGCTGCTCGCCTTGGCCTTGCGCTGTGCGTCCGATTCGGCCTTGTGCGCGCGCGTCAGGGCACGCGCGCGGCGGCGGCTGACGGTCATCGAGGTCGTGTTGAGCGCGTCTTCGGATTTCAGCTTGCGCCAGCGGTCCAGCCGCGCAGGGTCAAGCTGATCGGCGGCGATGGCGGCCTGCACCGCGCATCCGGGTTCCGATACATGTTTGCAGTCGCGAAACTTGCACTGGCCGGTCAGGGCGGTGATGTCGTCGAACAGCTCGTCGATCCCGCCTGACACATCGTGCAGGCCAAGTTCGCGCATGCCCGGCATGTCGATGACCAGCCCGCCATCGGCCATCAGGTGCAAGGACCGTGCCGTGGTCGTGTGCCGACCCTTGGCATCGTCCTGCCGCATCGCGGCGGTGGCCTGGTCGCTGCCGGTCAGGGCGTTGATCAGGGTTGATTTGCCCACCCCGGAGGAGCCGACGAAGGCGACGGTTCTTCCCGGGCCGCACCATTGCGACAAAAGCCGGACCTGTTCGGGGTCCTTGGCGTTCAGGGCCACGACGCCTGCCAGCTTGTCGGACAGGGCGCGCGCCTGATCGGCATAGCTGCCGGGATCATCCGTCTGGTCTGTCTTGGTCAACACGATCACGGGCGCGATTCCCGCGTCCAGAGCCAGAACAAGGTAACGTTCCAGGCGCGCGGCATTGAAATCGGCATTGCAGGAGGTCGTGACGAAAAGCGTATCCACATTGGCGGCCAGCAGCTGTGGCTTGGCCTCGATCCCGGCGGCACGACGGCTGAGCAGCGATTGCCGTTCAAGCACCTTTTCGATGCGGCCGGTTTCGGGATCGACCAGCACCCAGTCGCCGACGGCCAGACCGCCCGCGCGCAATTCTGGCGGAAACCCGAGGGGGCGTTCGCCCCGCGCGTCCAGGCCGGTCGCCATCGCGCGCTGCACGGAGATGATGCGCATGGGGCGAAGGGTGCTGCTTGCCTCATCCCCGCATTGATCCGCGAAATGCGCCGACCATCCCAAGGCCGCCAACCCGCCATGCGTGCCGTTGTCGTCGTTCATGGGGTTGTCAGCGGGCATCATGGCCTTTCGTCAGGGATCGTGATCAGACACGATCCTTGGCGGGTTTCACGGGACGACGCAAGACCCGCGTCTGAAAGGCGATCATCCGGGAATGGAGGTGAGAGGCTGGACAACGACCCAAGCGGGGCTCGTTACGGCTGCTTCCTTCCGGACCTGACCGGGTTGGCGAGGTGCCTGCCCGCGCCAACCTCTCACCGTCCATATAGGTGGCGTGGCGCTGCATTGCAAGCGGGTGTATCCCGCCTTTCGCCGATGGACCGCCGGTCAGAAATGCAGCCGGAACCGGGCAAAGCCATGCGGCGCCCAACCCGCGCTTTCGATGCGAACGCCGCTCAGATCATGCAGCGCCTCTGCGGCGGCAGGCGCGCTGTCGAACAGGGCCGAGGTCCTGGGCGCAGGCGCAAACCGCCAGACCGGGCGCGTCACCTGGGTGATCAGGCCGCGCCCTGCGACATAGGCCTCCAGCACTTCGCGGATGGTTTCGGTGCCGCCGCGGGACGGTCTGTTCAGGGCCAGATCGCGCATGTCGACCGAGAGCGCAAAGCCGCCACCACCGCCGGCGCGATAGCTGTTGGTCGCCACGATGAACCAGTCGTCCGGTGCAATGGCGCGCCCGTTCCAAGTGATTTCGTGCACGCGCCGCGCCCCCGGGTCAAGCAACCTGCCGTCAGGGGCAAAACGGGCAGGTTGCGAGGGGTCGATCACGTAGCGCAGGCCACAGATCACGTCGAAATTGTAGCTGGGAAAATCGGGGTTGCAGAGCATCTGATCCCTTGTCCCCGGCTCTATCCTGTTGAATTGCCCCGCGGCGTGTTCAAGCCAATTGCACAAGGCCGCTCCCGTTACCTTTACCGCGGTCAACAGGTTCGGAAACGCATAGAGATCCGCCAGATTGCGGATTCGCAGCGGTCCGGCCGGCACATCGGTGAAATGCTCGGGCCCCGCAGCACCACCCGCCTTGAAGGGGGCGACAGCGGACAAAAGCGGCAGGTGTTCGTCGCGCGTGCCGGCCAGCAATGCGGCAACGCGCGCGCGCTGCGCCTCGGCCACCAGCTGGATCGAGGGATCATCGGCCACCAGCGCGAAAAAGGAATGCAGCGGCTTGTTGCAGTGGCCGATCGGGCGGCGCACATGGGCAAGGGTTCTGGCATGTGCATCGCCTGCCAAGGCTACCACGGCACTGTCATCACCCACCAGCGCGTGACCGCTGCGGTCCTCGGCGCGCTGGAAGATCGGACGCAGCCCGCTGCGATGTTCGCCGACCCGCCATCCATCGGTGCCGCGTCGCAGGGTCAGATCGATCACCCCGAGATGCGAGCCCCAGAAACCTGCCATGACGGCGGGTTTGCCATGAATCGTGCCTGCCTTTTCATCGACGCCGTCGATCCCGGAAAACCCGGGCCCCGGAAAGGTTCTGTGCTGGTGTCCGCAAAGCAATGCATCCACCCCGGTCAGGGCCGCCAGCGGCAGGGCCGCATTTTCCATGCGGGCACTGCCGTCTTCGGGCGCAATGCCTGAATGGCTGAGGACGACGACGATATCGGCACCGGCTGAGCGCATGGCGGGCACATGCGCGCGCGCGGCCTGGATCATGTCGCGTGTTCTGAGCCGCCCCTCAAGGTGCTGCCGGTCCCAGATGTCGATCTGTGGCGGCAGCAGGCCGATCATGCCGACCCGCAGGTCATGCCATCCCCCGGTCCTGTCACGAACCCTGCGTGTCAGGATCGTCCAGGGTGGCAACCATGTGTCGTCGTCGCAGGGGTCGCGGCCCAGCCGGTGTGCGACATTCGCGCAAACCAGTGGAAAATCCGCGCCGACAAGGGTGCGGCCGAGGAAATCCAGCCCGTAATTGAAATCGTGATTGCCAAGGGTTGCCGCGTCATAGTTCAGGCTGTTCATCGTCGCGATCACCGGATGGGGCCGCCGGGGGTCAGTCAGGCGCGGGTCGGCATAAAGATCGCCCAGGGCATTGCCCTGCAGGAAATCGCCTGTGTCCAGCAGAAGGCAATTCGCCACCTCTGCCCGCGCCGCATGGATCAGGCTGGCCAACCGCGCCAATCCCATCCTGTCCGCAGGTTGATCCGACGCATAGTCATAGGCCAGAAGATGCGCGTGCAGATCGGTCGTCTGCATCAGGCGCAGGTCGATTTCCACCAACCGTGACGAGGACCGAAGGGCTTCATGTTCAAGCGAAGAAAAAGTCACGTATCATCAAACCAAACAGCCTCGGTCAGGGCAGGACCACATGCAAAGGACAGCGGCCGCTGTGGGAAGGGCGCCGCATCCAACATTGGTAGTATAGCGCATTAAAAAACTACCTGAAAGCGAAAGCGTGGGATTTTCACCGTGATGCTTTGCATTCCGCAAGTGCCGGTGCCAATCTCTGGCCGGAAACAGGCCGTGCCGCAGCAAGTGGTCGGAAAAGGGCAAAGAGCAGGATGAAAATCGCAGAAACAGTGACATTCGGAGGATCGGGTCTGGATCGGGCTGCCGAACTGCGCGGCGACGCGGCCGCGCTTGCGCAGGCCATGGCGGATCCGGCCAGCAGAACCATCCTCTTCTGGCGTGGCAAGCCACTGCTTGCGGATGGCGCTGAAGGGCGTGGGCTGGCCCGGCTGCCGCTTGATCATCCGGTCCTGTCAGGCGCGGCATCGGATCCCTTCTTCTTGGGGCGCGAGGACGGGGCCGCGGTGTTTGCCCATGATCTGGTGGGCTGGACCCCCGATGACCAGGACCTGTCATCGGTGAACAGCTTTGTCGATCGAAGCGAGCAGGTTCATCCCGCACTGCCGCAGACGCATCGTTTTGCGGAGCTGCGGGCGGTGATGACGCGCATCAGCCCGCGCGACGCGGAACTGGCCGCAAGCGGCCGCGCGCTTTTGAACTGGCACGCGACGCATGGGTTCTGTGCCGTATGCGGTGCACGTAGCCATGTGGCCAAGGCGGGGTGGCAGCGCGATTGCGACGCTTGCGGTGCACATCATTTTCCGCGCACCGATCCCGTGGTCATAATGTTGATCACGCACGGCAATTCGGTCCTCATGGGGCGCTCGCACGGGTGGCCCGAGGGGATGTATTCGCTGCTTGCCGGTTTCATCGAACCCGGCGAGACGATCGAGGCGGCAGTGCGCCGCGAGGTCTGGGAAGAGGCGGGCGTGCGCGTGGGGCAGGTGAGCTACCTTGCCAGCCAGCCATGGCCATTTCCGTCCTCGCTGATGCTGGGCTGCCGCGGAGAGGCGACCAGCCGCGACATCACGATCGATCCGGTCGAGATCGAGGACGCGATCTGGGTCAGCCGAGACGAGATGCTGGAGGCTTTCGCGGGCCGTCATCCGAAACTGTTGCCGGCGCGCAAGGGCGCCATCGCTCATTTCATTCTCAGCAACTGGCTTGCTGACCGGCTTGATTGACATGAAACTGCGCCCCTATATGAGGCAATCTGTCCGGAATGTGCCTTGCGTCTTGTCCCTGGTCTGCTGGCCGGTACAGCGATGCGCGCTACGGTCGAACGATGCGCCAATGTCGGCGATCCAAATGTACGAGTGAACGTTATGAAATTCTCTTCCAAGGAAGACATCGAAGCGCCGATAGAGCAGGTATTTGCACTGGTCAGCGATTTCGAGACGATCGAAAGGGCGGCCTTGCGGCGCGGGGCCGAGGTGCAACGCACTGACAACATGCGCAAACCCGGTATCGGTATGAGCTGGTCCGCCAGTTTCATGGCGCGCGGTCGCCAGCGTCAGCTTGAAATCCGGATGACCGAATACGAATCCCCCCACAAGATGCGGTTTCATTCGGTGGCGCAGGGTCTTGAGACCGACCTGACAGTTGAAATGCTTGCCCTGTCACGAGGTCGCACGCGGCTGAGCATTGACCTTGAGCTCAAACCGAAGTCGATCTCGGCACGGTTGCTGGTGCAGTCTTTGAAATTGGCGCGCACCAATCTGAACAAGAAGTTCCACCTCAGGATGGCCGACTATGCCCGCGATCTGGAAGATCGCGCCAAGCGTCTGAGTTGAGCCTTGGCGGATCAGGCTTTCGGGCCGATCTCGGGATTGGCCAGGTGGATCGGCGCGCCTTGCGCGTAAGCGTTGATCTGGTCGTAGATATCGCCGAATTGCATGTCCAGTTCGTCCTGGGTGACGAAGCCGATATGCGGCGTGCAGATCACGTTGGGATGGGACATCAGCGGATCCGCGACATTTGTCAGCGGCTCGGTGTCGAACACGTCCAGCGCGGCCATGCCGGGGCGGCCGGCGTTCAGCCCGTCCAGCAGCGCGCCTGCCGCGATCAGGCCGGAACGCGACGTGTTCACAAGCACGGATCCGGGCCGCATCGCGCCCAGATCCGCAGCGGTGATGATGCCGCGCGTCTGGGGCGTGAGCTTCACATGCAGGCTGATCACGTCGCAGCCGGAAAAAAACGCCTCGCGGCTTTCGGGAACGAAAAGCCCGTCGGCTGTCGCTCTCTCACGCGCACCCTCTGATCCCCAGACATGCACGGGCATGCCGAAGGCGCGGGCGTAACCCGCCACAACGCCAGAAATGCGCCCATAGCCGAACAAGCCAAGCGGTCGCCCGCGCAACGTGCGACCTACGCCCATCTGCCAGTGCCCCGCGCGCAGGCTGGCCATCTGCTGCGGGATCTGCCGCATCGCGGCCAGGATCAGCCCCCAGGTCAGTTCGGCCGCCGCATAGGAGGGCAACCCCGCGCTCATGTTCGAGGACACGAGTATTCCGCGTGCCGTGCAGGCGGCGACATCCACATGCGGATAGGGCCCGCGCTGCGAGATGAGGCGCAAGTTCGGCAGACGATCCAGAAGCGCCGCGGTGACGGGCGTACGTTCGCGGAAAAGCACCAGCGCTTCCGCTTTGGCCAGCCTGTCGGCGAGGATGTCCAGATCCTCCACATGATCGGTCCAGACAGTCACATCATGGCCTTCGAGCCGCGCGAAAGAGGGCAGGGCACGAAGCGTGTCGAACCAATCGTCAAGGATATGGACTTTCATCTGGATTCCTTTCGTCCGCACAGACGGCGGCAGGGGTCAGTAACGCTTGGGATCGGCGGGATAGACACCCAGAATCGTCAGCTCATTGGTGAAATAGCGCAATTCCTCGAGGGCGCGCTGCACGTTCGCATCATCTGGGTGGCCTTCGATATCGGCATAGAACTGCGTCGCAGTGAAGGAACCGCCCACCATGTAGCTTTCCAGCTTGGTCATGTTCACGCCATTCGTGGCAAATCCGCCCATCGCCTTGTAAAGGGCCGCAGGGATGTTGCGAACCTGGAAGATGAATGTCGTCATCATGTGATCGGACCGGCGGGTCAGATCAGCCTGTGGCGCCATCAGCAGGAAACGTGTGGTGTTGTGGCCATGGTCCTCGATATCGCGGGCCAGAACCTCCAGCCCGTGGATCTGCGCGGCCAGCTCGCTTGCCAGGACGCCCTGGTTCCTTGCGCCGCCGCGCGCGAGTTCCGCCGCAGCCCCCGCGCTGTCAGCGGCGGCTTCGGCGGCTATGCCGTGCTTGTCCAGAAAGGCGCGCGCCTGCGGGATCAACACCAGATGGGCGCGGACCTTGCGGATATCCTCAAGTCGCGTGCCCGGCTGCGCCATCAGGCAGATGCGCACCCGCACGAAAACCTCGCCCACGATATGCAGACCGGATTCGGGCAGCAGCCGGTGAATGTCGGCAACCCGTCCGTAAGTCGAGTTTTCCACCGGCAGCATCGCCATGGCAGCGCGCCCCGAATTCACCGCCTCGATCACCTCTTCGAAGGTGCGGCAGGGCAGCGCCTCTAGATCCGGGCGGGCGGCCACGCAGGCTTCGTGCGAATAGGCGCCAAGGTCCCCCTGGAAGGCTATGCGATTGGTCATGCGGTCAATTCCTGTCGAATTCGGATCACTTTTCGCCCCGGTGGGCGTTTGGTCGCGGTAACTATACCTTGCCACGCAGAAGGGGAAGCAATAGATACCCGCCCGATAGCGACCAAATTGCAAACCGATTCAACGGACGGGCGAGACATGCTTGACACGATGACCTTCACCAAGACGCTGGGTGCCTTCTGTGGTGCTCTTCTGATTTTCCTGCTTGCCAAGTGGGGCGCGGAGGAACTTTATCACATGGGCGGCGGTCATGGCGAAGGCCAGCAGGCCTATGTGATCGACACCGGCGCGGAAGAAGTGGCCGAGGTGGCCGAAGAGGTCAATCTGGAAGATTTGCTGGCACAGGCTGATCTGGGTCGTGGCGCCCGCCAGTTCAACAAATGCGCCGCCTGCCACAAGCTGGAAGCAGGCGCCAACGGCACAGGCCCCTACCTCTATGGCGTCGTGGGCCGTGCCGTGGATACCGCCGAGGGTTTCGGCGCCTATTCCGGCGCGCTCGAGCAGGTGGCCGACGTCTGGACACCCGAGAACCTGTTCGGCTTCCTGGAAAATCCGCGTGGCTATGCGCCCGGCACCACCATGGGCTTTGCAGGTCTGAAGGATCCGCAGGATCGCGCCGACCTGATCGCCTATCTGGACAGCATCGACGACTGACCCTGTCTTGATGACATCACCCGAAAAGACCGCCGTGCGATGCATCGGCGGTCTTTTTCATTCCGGGCCGGTCACTTTGCCGTCGATCACGGAAAGATCACCCAATCTCAACTTGAATATGGCCCTTGCCGCCCTTTAGCTTAGTTTGACCAATGAGGATCGGATTGCACCGGTCGCAACAGCAGGAGGATGAGCACTTGAACCGGCCCCGCAGCAGCGCCGCCGCGCGCACCGCCCAATCCACGCCGCCCCGCCACATCGCCATGTTGATGGCGCTGGGGATGGCCTGCCTGCTTCTTCTGGCGTCCCTGACGCCCCTGCGGGCCGAGGAGAAGATCATCCGCGCCCATGGTATCTCGACCTTCGGGGATTTGAAGTATCCCGAGGGCTTTGCCCATTTCGACTATGTGAACCCCGAGGCGCCGAAAGGCGGGACATTCTCGACCTGGGGGTTCGGCACCTTCGACAGCCTCACGCCTTATATCCTGAAGGGTAATGCCGCCGCCCTGTCGACCGTGTTCTTCGACACGCTGATGACCGGATCGCTGGACGAGCCCGATGCGATGTACGGGCTTGTCGCGCACACGATCGAATATCCTGAAAGTCGCGAATGGGCGATTTTCCACATGCGCCCCGAGGCGCGTTTTTCGGACGGCACGCCCGTTACCGCCCATGATGTGGTTTTCAGCTACGAAGTGCTGCGCGACAAGGGGCAGCCCTCCTATCGGGTACTGTTCAAGGATTTCAAATCGGTCGAGGCGATCGACGATCTGACGGTCAAGTTCACCTTCAACCCCGATGGCGCCCTGCGCGAACTTGCGATGAGCGCCGCGGGCCTGCCGATCTTTTCACGCGCCTATTATGAAACCCGCGATTTCGCGGAATCCACGCTAGAGCCGCCGCTTGGATCGGGGCCCTATATGCTGGATCGCGTCGATCCGGGCCGGTCCGTCAGCTACAAGCGGCACGATGACTATTGGGCGCGCGATCTGAACGTGAATGTCGGCCAAAGCAATTTCGACATTCTGCAAGTCGAATATTTTGCCGACTACACGACCGCCTTCGAGGCATTCAAGGCGGGTGCCTACATGTACCGCGAGGAATTCATGTCCCTGATCTGGGCCACGGGATATGATTTCCCGGCCGTTCAAAGCGGTGCGGTCAAGGTGGAAACCCTGCCCGATGGACGCCCCGCCGGTACGCAGGGCTTCTGGTTCAACCTGCGCCGCCCGGTATTCGAGGATCCGCGCGTGCGTCAGGCCATCGGCATGGCCTTCAACTTTGAGTGGGCCAATGAAAGCCTGTTCTACGGCATCTATGCGCGCACCGACAGTTTCTGGGAAAACTCCACCATGCAGGCCGAAGGGTTGCCTTCGGATGCCGAACTGGCCCTGCTGGAGCCGCTGCGTGAGCATATTCCCGAGACGGTGTTCACCGAACCCGCCTTTAGCCCTGCCGTGTCCAGCCCTGACAACGTGGCCGACCGCAGGGTTCTGCGCGCCGCAGGGCGGCTGCTGGACGAGGCGGGCTGGACCGTGGGCGCCAATGGCATTCGCGTGAACGCTTCGGGTCAGCCGCTGCGGATCGAGGTGCTGAACGACAGCGCCAGTTTCGAACGCATCATCAACCCCTATGTCGAAAACCTGCGCCGTCTTGGCGTGGACGCGGTCTATACCCGCGTCGACAGCGCCCAGTCGCAGGAACGGGAAAAGAAGTTCGATTTCGACATCGTGACGCGCCGCTATTCCATGTCGCAGACACCGGGCATCGAATTGCGCGGCATCTTCGGTGGCGAGGCGGCTGCGGTGGAAGGATCGAACAACATCGCCGGCGTGAACAACGTGGCGGTTGATTCGCTGATCAAGACCATCGAGAACGCAACCACCCGTGAAGACCTGGAAACGGCCGTATCCGCATTGGACCGGGTGCTGCGTGCCATGCACATCTGGGTGCCCCAGTGGTACAAGGGCGAGCATAACATCGCCTATTTCGACATGTACGAGCGGCCCTATACCGACAACCCGCCGCCCAATGGCATGGGCGAGTTGTCGATCTGGTGGTTCAACGCGGACAAGGCGCAGGCGCTGCGCGCCTCTGGCGCGATCCGCTAAGGGGCAAGGATCATGGGCGCCTATATACTTCGCCGTCTGGCGCTGGTGATCCCGACGCTGCTGGGGATCATGGTGATCAACTTTGCCCTCGTGCAATTCGTGCCGGGCGGGCCGATCGAACAGATCATCGCCCAGGTGCAGGGCCAGGGCGACGTGTTCGAAGGTTTCGCCGGTGGCGGCGATGCCGGGGCCAGCGCGGGCGCGGGATCCGGATCAGATAGCGAATATGCTGGCGCACGGGGGCTGCCACCCGAGTTCATCGCCCAGCTGGAAAAGGAATTCGGGTTCGACAAACCGCCGCTGGAGCGGTTTCTGAACATGCTGTGGAACTATGTGCGGCTGGATTTCGGCGAAAGCTATTTCCGTTCGATCAGCGTGATCGACCTTGTGCTGGAAAAGATGCCCGTGTCGATCACCCTTGGCCTGTGGTCCACGCTGATTGCCTATGCCGTGTCGATCCCGCTGGGGATCCGCAAGGCGGTCAAGGACGGATCGCCCTTTGATACCTGGACATCGGGCATGATCATCGTGGCCTATGCGATCCCCGGTTTCCTGTTCGCGATCCTGCTTCTGGTGCTGTTCGCGGGCGGGTCCTACTGGCAGATCTTCCCGCTGCGGGGCCTGACCTCGGACAATTTCGATGAACTGTCCCTGCTGGGCAAGGTGGGCGACTATTTCTGGCACATCGCGCTGCCGGTGACGGCCTCGACCATTTCGGCCTTTGCCACGCTGACCCTGCTGACCAAGAACAGCTTTCTGGACGAGATCAAGAAGCACTATGTCATGACCGCCCGCGCCAAGGGCCTGTCGGAAAAGAAGGTGCTTTACGGCCATGTCTTCCGCAACGCGATGCTGATCGTGATCGCGGGTTTCCCGGCCGTGTTCATTGGCGTGTTCTTTGGCGGCTCCTTGATCATCGAGACGATCTTTTCGCTGGATGGCTTGGGCCGGCTTGGCTTCGAGGCGGCGGTGGCGCGCGACTATCCGGTGATCTTCGGCACGCTGTTCATCTTTGGCCTGATCGGGCTGGTCGTGGGCATCCTGTCGGACCTGATGTATGTGCTTGTCGATCCGCGTATCGATTTCGAAAAGAGGGAGGGATAAGCGATGGCGACCCTGCCCGATCCCACGGTGACACCCACGCCGATGCCCGCAGAAATCGCCGCGCCGAAAAAGGCGTTCCTGTCGCCGCTGAACCAGCGCCGCTGGAACAATTTCAAGCGTAACCGGCGGGCTTTCTGGTCGCTGATCATTTTCGCAGTACTGTTCGGCCTGTCGCTCTGCGCCGAGTTCATCGCCAATGACAAGCCGATCTTGGTGAAATACCAGGGCGAATTCTACACGCCGATTTTCCGCTTCTACCCCGAAACCACCTTTGGCGGCGATTTCCAGACCGAAGCGCCCTACCGCGACATCGAGGTGCAATGCCTGATCGCATCGGGCGGGCTGGAGGATTGTTTCGACGATCCCGAGGGGATCATGGAACAGGCCGCAACCGGCATGGTGAACGGGCAGGCCATCGAACAGGGCTGGGCGCTTTGGCCGCTGATCCCCTATAGCTATCGCACGACGGTAGACCGGCCCGGTGCGGCACCGCTGCCGCCCAACAGCCAGAACTGGCTGGGCACTGATGACACCAAGCGTGACGTCATGGCGCGGGTGATCTACGGCTTCCGCCTGTCGATCCTGTTCACGCTGATCGTGACCACGCTGGCATCGCTGGTGGGGATCATGGCGGGCGCGATCCAGGGCTATTTCGGTGGCTGGGTCGACCTGATCTTTCAGCGCATCATCGAGATCTGGGGCGCGACGCCCGCGCTTTACGTGATCATCATCCTGTTCGCGATCTTGGGGCGAAGTTTCTGGTTGCTGGTCTTCATCACGGTCCTGTTCGGCTGGACCGCTCTGGTGGGTGTGGTGCGTGCCGAATTCCTGCGCGCGCGCAACCTGGAATACGTACGCGCGGCCAAGGCGCTGGGCGTCAGCAACACCACGATCATGTTCCGCCACATGTTGCCCAACGCGATGGTGGCGACTGTGACGATGCTGCCCTTCATCGTGACGGGCACGATCGCCACGCTGGCGGGTCTGGATTTCCTGGGCTTCGGCCTGCCATCCTCTGCCCCGTCCTTGGGTGAACTGACGCTTCAGGCCAAGCAGAACCTTCAGGCGCCATGGCTTGGCTTCACCGCGTTTTTTGTCTTTGCCATCATGCTGTCGCTGCTTGTCTTCATCTTTGAAGGCGTGCGGGATGCCTTCGATCCCAGGAAGACCTTTCAATGAGCCTGCTTGAGGTCCGTGACCTGAACGTGTCCTTCCGGCAGGACGGCAAGCTGACGCAGGCCGTGCGCGGTGTGTCCTTCACGCTTGAGCGGGGCGAAACCGTGGCGCTGGTGGGCGAAAGCGGGTCAGGCAAATCCGTGACCGCCCTCAGCACCGTGTCCCTGCTGGGCGATAGCGCGCAGGTGTCCGGGTCTGTCACCTATGACGGTCAGCAGATGATCGGCGCGGATGAAGCGATGCTGCGAAAGGTGCGCGGCAACGACATCAGCTTTATCTTCCAGGAGCCGATGACCAGCCTGAACCCGCTGCACACGTTGGAGCGGCAGTTGTCTGAATCGCTGGCCCTGCATCAGGGCATCGTGGGTGATGCCGCGCGGGCGCGGATCATCGAACTGCTGGAAAAGGTCGGCATTCGTGACCCGGAAAGCCGCCTTGGCGCCTATCCGCACCAGTTGTCGGGGGGACAGCGCCAGCGGGTGATGATTGCCATGGCACTGGCCAACAAGCCTGACGTTCTGATCGCGGACGAGCCCACCACGGCGCTGGACGTGACCATTCAGGCGCAGATCCTGGACCTGCTGGCGGAATTGAAGCGCACCGAGGACATGGGACTTTTGTTTATTACCCATGATCTGGGCATCGTGCGCCGCATCGCCGACAAGGTTTGCGTGATGAAGGGCGGCGAGATTGTCGAACAGGGGCCCACGGCCGAGATTTTTGGCAATCCGCAGCATGACTATACCCGCAAACTGTTGGGCGCGCGTGCAGTGGGGCAGCCCGCACCGGTGCCGGAAGACGCCGCCGAACTGATCCGCACCGATCATCTGAAGGTCTGGTTCCCGATCCAGCGCGGATTTCTCAAGCGCACGGTGGGCCATGTAAAGGCGGTGAATGACGCCACGATCAGCGTCCGTGCGGGCGAGACGCTGGGGATCGTCGGCGAAAGCGGATCGGGCAAGACCACACTGGCGCTGGCCATCATGCGCCTGATCGCGTCGGAGGGCGGTATCACCTTCGACGGTCAGGATGTGCGCGCCTGGTCCACCAAGAAGCTGCGCGCGCTGCGCAAGGACATGCAGATCGTGTTCCAGGACCCGTTCGGCAGCCTGTCGCCGCGCATGACCTGCGAACAGATCATCGCGGAAGGTTTGGGGGTGCATGGTGTTGCCCCCGGTCAGGACAAGCGCCAGATGGTGGCCGAGATCATGACCGAGGTCGGGCTGGACCCGGCCACGATGCATCGCTACCCGCATGAGTTCTCGGGCGGTCAGCGTCAGCGTATCGCGATCGCGCGCGCCATGATCCTGCGGCCCAAGTTGCTGGTTCTGGATGAACCGACATCGGCGCTGGACATGACGGTGCAGGTGCAGATCGTCGACCTGCTGCGCGCCCTGCAGGTGAAATACGGGTTGGCTTACCTGTTCATCAGCCACGATCTGAACGTTGTGCGCGCCATGAGTCACAAGATGATCGTGATGAAGCAGGGTGACGTGGTCGAGGCGGGCGAGGCGCAGGAATTGTTCACCAACCCGCGCACGGAATACGCGCGCACCCTGCTGGCGGCGGCGCTGGACCTGACCGCCTGACCTTCATCCTTGCTAATGCGGCATGCGACCGATCGCCTTTTCGCCCGACAGAAGCTGCCCCATGAAATCGCAACCATTGTCCTTGGCGCTGAAATGCAGCCACACCTCGGCGGCAAAGGCGTCCGGGGCCATCAGCATGATCAGGATGTTGATGCCGGCCAGTGATCCGGGCCTGTCGGTCGTGAAGCCCTGCATGAAAAGGGCCCTGTCCTCGGGCGACAGAAAGGCCATCTGCATCGCATAGGCCATGTATTCGTTCTGCGCCCAGCTTCCGCTGTCTTCCCCGTAGTTCTGATAGATCAGCGCATGTGTCATTTCATGCGCCACCACGCTGTCGAAAAGTGACATCAGCGGCAGGCGTGAAAAGCGGCGGTTGTCCTCGAGACTTTTGCCCATCAGTTCGGGCTTCAGTATCTCGATCCGGTCGTTGGCACAGTCGAATATTCCAACGCATCCGGGCCTGTCGTCTTCGAAACCTTCCACGATGTTGATGGTCAACGGATCTTTCCGGGCAAGATGGCATTGGGACAATTGTTCCAATACGCGGTCCACAACGGTGCAGAGATGCGCGGCAAGATCGGGGTCGGCCCCCGTGACATGCGTCTGAGCGGTCTCACACAGAAGATCTTGGGCCCGAAGCGGCGACATGCAGGCGCAGGCCAGAATTGCGGCAGACAGAAAAAGTTTGCGTATCATCCCTCGGCTCCCGGCAGTTCCATCATCAGTGCGGCGTGATCGCTGGCATGGGGACGATGCCTGCCCACACCCGCCAGCCTTGGTCCGTCATAGGCGACTGCCTCAAGCCCAAGACCGTGGCGGATGATCTGCGGGCAAGCGTCCGGCCAGCGTCGGGCCAGTGCAGGGCTGGCCAGCATCACGTCCGGGCTGCCAAGATCGGGGCCGAAGGGTTCATGCCATGACCATCGTTCGGCCGCGGGCAGACGGTCCAGAAGGTCGACGCTGAAAGGGCTGGCGACCGGGGCGATGGCGGGCGTGGACGCGGCTTTGCGTGGTTCGTTCAGATCGCCAAGGATCAGCCAGAGGCCCGATGCAGGATCCGGGAACCGCTGCGTGATCAGGCGGTGCAGCGCTAGGGCTTCGGTGCGGCGCACGGGCCATGTTGCACTGGCGTCGGGGTAGGGGGCTTTGAAATGGCAGATGAAAAGGGTCAGCAACCCGACCTCAACCCGCAGGCAATCGCGCCTGAAGACCGGCATATCCGGGTCAACCTCTGGCGGCGCCTTGATCCCCAGGCTTGCCGGCGTCTCTTGCGCGTGGCTGACAACGGAACGCAGGGGCAGGCGGCTTATGACAGCCACATCAAGGCCCCGCCCATCATTTCCGGGGATGCAATGGCGATAGGGATAGGGGGTTGCACCTTCGGCCAACAGGCAATGATCATGGAAATGATCCAGCGTAGCCTGATCGAAGACCTCCTGCAGGGCGATCACATCGGCATCGGTGCGGGCCAGGACAGCGGCGGTCAGGCGCCGGTCCTCGCGGTCCAGCGCCTCGGCCGCGGGGCCACGATCGGCCGGAACATCGGCATCTCGCGCCCCGTCCAGCCTGGGATGGCCGTCCGACCAGCGTAGCCGCAGGCTTTGGACATTGAAACTGGCCAGCCGCACGGGGTTGCCCCCTTTCTGGTCTTGTCAGATGGCCGAGCTATGTCCGGCCTTGCTCATGTCATAGGCGTCGAAACTCCGCGCGATCATCCGGGTCAGGGGACGCGCCGCAACCGGGATGGCAAGCACACCGGACTCGAGTGTCAGCATGCCGGGAAAATGCGCCATCACCTTGTCGAACAGAGATCTGACTTCGGCCGCCGACACGTGGAACCGGTCCTGCAATTCCTGGCTGTCGACCTTGAAATCGCACATCAGCGCCTCGATCATCCGGCCGCGCAGCTTGTCATCCGGGGTGAACACATGCCCCTTGGCGACCGAGAACCGCCCGTCGCGTATGGCTGCCGTATGCGCCCCCGTGGCCGGCGCATTCTGCGCATATCCCTGCGGGAAGCGCGAAATCGACGAGGCCCCGACGCCAATCAGAACATCCGACGGATCATCCGTATAGCCCTGGAAATTGCGCCGCAGTTTTCCGGCCTTCTGCGCCACGGTCAGCCCATCGGTCTGCGTCGCGAAATGATCGATCCCGATCTCTGCGTATCCATCCCACAGGAACAGCTTCCGCGCCGTTTCAAACAGCTCCAGCCGTTCTTCGGGCGTGGGCAGGGCATCCGATGGGATCATCTGCTGGCGCTTGGCCATCCATGGCACATGCGCATAACCATAGAGCGCCACCCGGTCAGGGTTGAGCGACAGCAGCTTTTGCACGCTTTCGGTGATTCTGGCGCGCGACTGGTGTGGCAGGCCGAAAAGAATATCCGCATTGAGGCTGGTGACCCCGCGCGCGCGGATCGCCAGAACCGCATCACGGGTGATGTCATAGCCCTGGATCCGTCCGATGGTCTGCTGGATCGCTTCATCGAAATCCTGCACCCCGATCGAGGCCCGGTTCATCCCGGCGCCGGCCAAGGCGTCAAGCCGGGCATCGTCGATTTCATTCGGGTCGATCTCGACGGAAAACTCGCCTTCCGGCGCCATGGGGGCTACGTCAAAGACTGCCCCGGCAAGGTCGCTCATCATTGCTGCCGACATGAGCGTCGGCGTGCCGCCGCCCCAGTGCAGCCGCGACAGGCGCACACCTTCCGGCAGGATCCGCTTGAGCAGTGTCAATTCCGTCTTGAGCGTCTCAAGGTAGGCTGCGACGGGCGCATCGCTTTGCGTACCCTGAGTCCGGCAGGCACAGAACCAGCACAGCCTGCGACAAAAGGGGACATGCAAATAAAGCGATATGTCTGAACCGGGGGCTATCGCCTTGATCCAGCTTGTGTAATTATCTTCGCCAACAGCATTCGAAAAATGCGGGGCGGTTGGGTAACTGGTATATCTCGGCACTTTCGCGTCGAAGAGACCAAGTTTTGCGAGTTGCTTTTTCACCATCATGTGTCTACCCTTCTAGACAAATGGGGAAAATTTCTTTGACCCAGATCAAGTGCGCGAAGTGTCAACATGCTGAATGAGAAAACCGTGTCTCACTCGGTCGAGTGTGGCGATTGTCCAATCAGACACAGGGCAGTTTGCGCCCGTTGCGAAAGTGACGAGCTCGAGCGTCTGGAAGAGATCAAGTATTATCGGTCGTTCGAAGCAGGCCAGACCGTGATCTGGTCAGGCGATCGCATGGATTTCGTGGGATCTGTCGTGTCGGGTATCGCCACATTGACGCAGACCATGGAAGATGGCCGCACCCAGATGGTGGGCCTGCTGCTGCCATCGGATTTCGTCGGTCGCCCCGGTCGCGACGGGTCAGCCTATGACGTGGTTGCCACGACCGATCTGGTCATGTGCTGTTTCCGCAAGAAACCCTTCGAAGCCATGATGGAGCGCACGCCCCATATCGCGCATCGCCTTCTGGAGATGACGCTGGACGAACTGGATGCGGCGCGCGAATGGATGCTTGTGCTGGGGCGCAAGACCGCGCGCGAAAAGATTGCATCGCTGCTGACGATCATCGCCCGGCGCGACGCCTCTTTGAACCTGCGGACACCCAAGGGTGCCATGGTCTTTGATCTGCCGCTGACGCGAGAGGCGATGGCGGATTACCTTGGTTTGACCCTGGAAACGGTCAGTCGCCAGATATCCGCACTCAAGCGTGACGGGGTCATATCGCTTCAGGGCAAGCGCCATGTGACGGTGCCCGATTTCGCCCGCCTTCTGGAAGAAGCAGGTGACGATAGCGACGGTGGCCTTCTGGCGTGACATCGCCGCCGATGTGCCGACACGCGATGCCCAAGCTTGTCTGACAGGAAAAAGCACGACCGGCGTTGACCGGTCGCGCCCCTTTTTCACTAAAGCGTCAATGCGCCAGAAAGACCGGAATCTTGGCGTTCTCCAGCATATTTCGTGTCGCGCCGCCAAGGATCGCCTCGCGGAACCGCGAGTGGCCATAGGCGCCCATCACGATCATGTCCGACTCTGTATCCGCTGCATGGCGCATCAACACATCCGATACGCGGGGCAGGGTTTTTGACAGCACGTCGATTTCGCAATTGACGCCATGCCGTGACAGGTATTGCGACAGCAGACCGCCGGGATCGGACCGCGTCGGGCTGTGAACGGGCGGGTCGATCACGACGATCCGCACCAGATCGGCCTGTGTCAGGAAGGGCAGGGCGGTACGTGACGCCGCCAGTGCCTCGTCGCTTTCGTTCCAGGCCAGCATGATGCGTTTGGGATTGGTCAACACGGTTCCGGATTCCGGCACCATGAGCACAGGTGTCGCGCCGTCGAACATCGCTGATTCAAGGATTGGCTCCTGTTCGACCCCGCGTTTTTCGCCGTAAGGTTTCGGCAGGATCGCCAGATCCGAGAAACGTGCGCGCTGTGCCACGTGCCGCCCCATGTCGGCCAATTGCGCCACTCCGCTATCCAGACTCCACCTGACGTCGCTGCGTTCGAGGATTGCTTTTACATGAGCTTCAACCTCGGCGGCCTCTTCTTGCGCGCGGGTGATCGTTTCCTGAAGGATCATCGCATTCGCGCCGGCATAGTAAAATCCGGTCTGCGTCCGATCCAGCCCCATGCACAGTACATCCAGATGCGCGTCCCATGCCTTTGCCATGGCGGTTGCCTGATCCAGCACGGGACCCGCCAGAGCGGTGTCGGTGATAACCGAAAACAGTGTCTTGTACGCCATGTCACTCTCCTTTGAAGTCTTGCATTTCAGAAGGCTAACACGCGCGCGGGGCGGTCACTTTGACACGCGTCAAGGACGCAGCCCCCCAGCATTGACACAGATCAAGGCAAGCGGACCGCGCAGATTGCATCACTGCCCCAGTCTTAGAAAACCCCGAGATCGTGACGAATCACCGGGACAGGACAAAAGGGACGCAAAATGTTGAATTATATCAAGCTGATCGTGCTTGGCCTTATCACGCTCTTCGCGTTGATTGCGGCCAATTACGCACGTGACCTTGCCTATCTGGTGAACGCGCTTGTCGTGGCCGCCACAGCGGGTGGGGTCTTCCTCTGGACACTGCGCCAGACCGGGGAGCCGGTCATCAAGCGTGATCTTTCCGGAGAATACATGGACGGCGTCGTGCGCGCCGGCGTGATCGCCACCGCTGGTTGGGGGGTTGTCGGGTTTCTGGTTGGCGTGATCATCGCCTTTCAGCTTGCCTTCCCGGTTCTCAATTTCGAATGGGCGCAGGGTTTCCTGAACTTCGGGCGTTTGCGCCCGCTGCACACCTCTGCGGTGATTTTCGCCTTTGGGGGCAACGCGCTGATCGCCACATCCTTCTACGTGGTCCAGCGCACAAGCGCCGCGCGCCTGTGGGGTGGAAACCTCGCGTGGTTCGTGTTCTGGGGTTACCAGCTGGTGATCGTGCTGGCGGCAACCGGCTATCTGCTGGGGGCGACCCAGTCCAAGGAATACGCAGAGCCCGAGTGGTACGTCGACTGGTGGCTGACCATCGTCTGGCTGGCCTATCTGGCCGTCTTCCTGGGCACCTTGGTCAAGCGCAAGGAGCCGCATATCTACGTGGCGAACTGGTTCTACCTGTCCTTCATCATCACCGTGGCGATGCTGCATGTGTTCAACAACCTGAGCATTCCGGTATCGGTCTTCGGGTCCAAATCCGTACAGGTCTTCTCGGGCGTGCAGGATGCGATGGTGCAGTGGTGGTACGGCCATAACGCCGTGGGCTTCTTCCTGACAGCCGGCTTCCTGGGCATGATGTACTACTTCGTGCCGAAACAGGCCGAACGGCCCGTGTTCAGCTACAAGCTGTCGATCATCCACTTCTGGGCGCTGATCTTCATCTATATCTGGGCCGGTCCGCACCACCTGCACTATACCGCGCTGCCTGACTGGGCCTCGACACTGGGCATGGTGTTCTCGATCGTTCTGTGGATGCCCTCCTGGGGTGGCATGATCAACGGCCTGATGACGTTGTCGGGGGCCTGGGACAAGCTGCGCACGGATCCGATCATCCGCATGATGGTGATTTCCGTGGGCTTCTACGGCATGTCCACCTTCGAGGGTCCGATGATGTCGATCCGCGCGGTCAACTCCTTGTCGCATTACACCGACTGGACGATCGGCCACGTGCATTCCGGCGCGCTTGGCTGGAACGGCATGATTACTTTCGGCGCGCTCTACTTCCTGGTGCCGAAACTGTGGAACCGTGAGCGGCTCTATTCGCTCTCGCTCGTGAGCTGGCACTTCTGGCTCGCCACCATCGGCATCATCCTCTACGCCGCCGCCATGTGGGTGACCGGCATCATGGAGGGCCTGATGTGGCGCGAAGTGGATGCCAACGGCTTCCTGGTGAACAGCTTTGCCGACACCGTGGCCGCCAAGTTCCCGATGTATGTGGTGCGCGGTCTGGGTGGGGTCATGTTCCTCACGGGTGCCATCATCATGTGCTACAACCTGTGGATGACTGTGAAGCGTGCACCGGCCGTTCAGGCCACGCATTCCGCAGTCCCGGCTGAATAAGGAGGGCCGGACAAATGGCAATTCTCGACAAACACGCCGTTCTCGAAAAGAACGTGA
>JAJLKH010000162.1:0-7461 GCA_033839205.1 Rhodobacterales bacterium
ACATCGACGCTGTCGGCCTTGCCGGCCTTGGCGGGCTTGTCATCGGCCTTGGCGGCCTTGGCCGCAGGTGCGGCGGTGGCGCCTTCGCTGATCGTGGCCAGCAGCGCGTCAACGCCAACGGTTGCGCCCTCTGCCGCGATGATTTCGCCCATCACGCCGGCTGCGGGGGCGGGAACCTCGACGGTGACCTTGTCGGTTTCCAGTTCGCACAGCATCTCGTCGGCGGCGACGGCATCGCCCGGCTTCTTGAACCAGGTGGCCACGGTGGCCTCGGTCACGGATTCGCCAAGGGTGGGGACGCGGACTTCGGTTGTCATCGGTTAGTTCCCTTTGATGGTCAGCGCTTCGTCAACCAGCGCCTGTTGTTGTGCTTTGTGGGTCGAGGCCAGGCCCGTCGCGGGCGAGGCGCTGGCGGCGCGGCCCACGTAGACCGGCCGCTGGTGCTTGGCCTTGATGCGGCCCAGGACCCATTCGATATTCGGCTCGATGAAGCTCCAGGCGCCCTGGTTCTTGGGCTCTTCCTGGCACCAGAACATTTCCGCATCCTTGAAGCGTTCCAGTTCGCGCACCAGGCTCATGGCCGGGAAGGGGTAGAACTGTTCGATCCGCAGCAGGTAGATGTCATCGATCCCGCGCGCATCGCGTTCTTCCAGCAGGTCGTAATAGACCTTGCCCGAGCACATCACGACGCGCTTGATCTTGTCATCGGCGGCCAGCTTGGTGTCCGAATGCCCCTTTTCGGCATCGTCCCACAGCACGCGGTGGAAGCTGGAGCCGGTGGTGAAATCGGCCGCATCCGAGATGGCCATCTTGTGGCGCAGCAGGGATTTCGGCGTCATCAGCATCAGCGGCTTGCGGAAGGTGCGGTGCAGCTGGCGACGCAGGATGTGGAAATAGTTGGCCGGTGTCGTGCAGTTGGCCACGATCCAGTTGTCCTGTCCGCACATCTGCAGGAAGCGTTCCAGGCGGGCGCTGGAATGTTCCGGGCCCTGTCCCTCATAGCCATGCGGCAAGAGGCAGACGAGGCCCGACATGCGCAGCCATTTGCTTTCGCCCGAGCTGATGAACTGGTCGAACATGATCTGCGCGCCGTTGGCGAAATCGCCGAACTGGGCTTCCCACATCACCAGCGCGTTGGGCTCAGAGAGCGAATAGCCGTATTCGAAGCCCAGCACCGCGTATTCCGACAGCATCGAGTCGATGACCTCGTAGCGGGCCTGCCCCTCGCGGATGTTGTTCAGCGGGTAGTAGCGTTCTTCGGTGTCCTGGTTGATCAGGGCCGAATGGCGCTGGCTGAAGGTGCCGCGCGTGCTGTCCTGACCGGCCAGGCGGACCGGGTAGCCTTCGAGCAGGAGCGAGCCGAAGGCCAGCGCCTCGCCGGTGGCCCAATCAAAGCCCTCGCCGGTGTCGAACATCTTCTTGCGGGTTTCCAGCAGACGCTCGACCGTCTTGTGCATGGGAAAGCCGTCGGGCGCGCGGGTCAGCGCGGTGCCGATCTGCTGCATCGTCTCGGGTTTGATGGCGGTCTTGCCGCGCTGGTATTTCTTCTGGTCGCGCCGGTCCAGATGCGACCAGCGCCCGTCCAGCCAGTCGGCCTTGTTGGGTTTGAAGTCCTTGCCGGCCTCGAATTCCTCGTTCAGGCGGGCCTGGAAGGCGGCCTTCATGTCCTCGATCTCGCCTTCGGGGATCAGCCCGTCCTTGACCAGACGCTCGGTGTAAAGGCTGAGCGTGGTCTTCTGCTTCTTGATCTTGTTGTACATGATCGGGTTGGTGAACATCGGCTCGTCGCCTTCGTTATGTCCGAAGCGGCGGTAGCAGATGATGTCCAGCACCACGTCCTTGTGGAACATCTGGCGGAATTCGGTGGCGACCTTGGCGGCATGCACCACGGCTTCGGGATCGTCGCCGTTCACATGGAAGATCGGCGCCTCGACCACCAGCGCGTTATCGGTGGGATAGGGGCTGGAGCGGCTGAAATGCGGCGCGGTGGTGAAACCGATCTGGTTGTTCACCACGATATGGATCGTGCCGCCGGTCTTGTGACCGACCAGGCCCGACAGGGCGAAACATTCCGCCACGACGCCCTGGCCCGCAAAGGCCGCGTCACCATGCAGCAGCACCGGCAGCACCTTGGAGCGGTCGGTGTCGTTGATCTGCGCCTGCTTGGCGCGCACCTTGCCCAGCACGACAGGGTTCACCGCCTCGAGGTGCGAGGGGTTGGCCGTCAGCGACAGGTGCACCTCGTTGCCGTCGAATTCGCGGTCACTGGAGGCGCCGAGGTGGTATTTCACGTCGCCCGATCCGTCCACGTCCTCGGGCTTGAAGCTGCCGCCCTGGAATTCGTTGAAGATCGCGCGGTAGGGTTTGCCCATCACGTTGGCCAGCACCGACAGGCGGCCCCGGTGGGGCATCCCGATGACGATTTCCTTGACGCCAAGGTTACCGCCGCGCTTGATGATCTGCTCCATCGCGGGGATCAGGCTTTCGCCGCCGTCCAGACCGAAACGCTTGGTGCCCATGTATTTGACATGGAGGAATTTTTCGAAGCCTTCGGCCTCGACCAGCTTGTTCAGGATGGCGCGGCGGCCTTCGCGGGTGAAGGTGATTTCCTTGCCGTAGCCTTCGATCCGTTCCTTCAGCCAGGCGGATTGCTCGGGGTCCGAGATATGCATGTATTGCAGCGCGAAGGTGCCACAATAGGTGCGCTTGACGATATCCAGGATCTGGCGCATCGACGCGATCTGCAGGCCCAGCACGTTGTCGATGAAGATCGGGCGGTCCATGTCGGCTTCGGTGAAGCCGTAGGATTTCGGATCCAGTTCCGGGTGCGGGGTGGGTTCGCGCAGGCCCAGCGGATCCAGATCGGCGGCCAGGTGGCCCCGGATCCGGTAGGCGCGGATGATCATCAGGGCGCGCACGGAATCCAGAACGGCGCGCTTGACCTGATCGTCGGTGACCTTGACGCCCACCTCGGCCGCCTTGGCCGCGATCTTTTGCCCGGCCGCGCGGGTTTCCACCTGGGCGGGCCATTGCCCGTCCAGTGCGGAGGTCAGTTCATCCGCCGGTGCGGGCGGCCAGTCGGCGCGCGCCCAGCTGGGGCCCTGCGCCTCGCGTTTCACGTCATGATCGGTGTCGCCCATCGCCTGGAAGAACGCCTGCCATGCCTCGTCGACCGCGTTCGGGTCGGCGGCGTAGCGCGCGTAAAGCTGTTCCAGGTATTCCGCGTTATGCCCCTGCATGAAGCTGGAGGCGTGGAAGATGTCGTTGGGGGATTGCTCGGTCATGATGTCACCTGAACGTGGGAAAACCCCGGCAGACCGCTGCCGGGGCCATTGATTTGCGGGTTAGCCGATAGCCTTGAGCACGGCTTCGCCCAGGCCCGCGGGGCTGTCGGCCACGACGATCCCGGCGGATTTCATCGCCTCGATCTTGCTTTCGGCGTCGCCCTTGCCACCGGCCACGATGGCGCCGGCATGGCCCATGCGGCGGCCTTTCGGTGCGGTGCGGCCCGCGATGAAACCGGCGGTCGGCTTCCAGCGGCCGCGCTTCTTCTCGTCCTTGAGGAACTGCGCCGCTTCTTCTTCCGCGGAACCGCCGATTTCGCCGATCATGATGATCGACTGGGTTTCGGGGTCGGCCAGGAACATTTCCAGCACGTCGATATGCTCGGTCCCCTTGATCGGGTCGCCGCCGATACCCACGGCCGAGGACTGGCCCAGGCCGCTGTCGGAGGTCTGCTTGACCGCCTCATAGGTCAGGGTGCCCGAACGGGACACGACGCCGACCGAGCCGCGCTTGTGGATATGGCCCGGCATGATGCCGATCTTGCAGGCGCCGGGTGTGATCACGCCGGGGCAGTTCGGCCCGATCAGGCGGGATTTCGACCCTTCCAGCGCGCGCTTGACCTTCATCATGTCCAGCACCGGGATGCCTTCGGTGATGCAGACGATCAGCTCCATCTCGGCGTCGATCGCTTCCAGGATCGAATCCGCCGCGAAGGGGGGCGGCACGTAGATCACCGATGCATTGGCTTCGGTCACGTGCTTGGCCTCATGGACCGAGTTGAAGACGGGCAGGTTCAGGTGGGTCGTGCCACCCTTGCCCGGCGTCACGCCGCCGACCATCTGCGTGCCATAGGCAATCGCCTGTTCGGAATGGAAGGTCCCCTGCGAGCCGGTGAAGCCCTGGCAGATGACGCGTGTGTTTTCGTTGACGAGGACTGCCATGCTCTTATCCCTTCACCGCTTTGACGATCTTTTCGGCGCCATCGCGCAGGTCGTCTGCCGCGATCACATCCAGACCGGAGTTGCGGATGATTTCCTTGCCCTTGTCCACGTTCGTGCCTTCAAGACGCACGACCAGCGGAACCTTCAGGCCCACTTCCTTGACCGCGGCGATCACGCCTTCGGCGATCACATCGCAGCGCATGATTCCGCCGAAGATGTTGACCAGGATGCCTTTGACATTGGGGTCGGAGGTGATGATCTTGAACGCTTCGGTCACCTTTTCCTTGGTGGCGCCACCGCCCACGTCAAGGAAGTTGGCGGGTTCGGCACCGTAAAGCTTGATGATGTCCATCGTGGCCATCGCCAGGCCCGCGCCGTTGACCATGCACCCGATTTCGCCATCGAGCGCGATGTAGTTCAGATCGTATTTCGATGCGGCCAGTTCCTTGGGGTCTTCTTCCGTCTCGTCGCGCAGGGCGGCGACATCGGCGTGGCGGTAGACCGCGTTGCCGTCAAAGCTGACCTTGGCGTCCAGCACCTTGAGATCGCCCTTGTCGGTCACGATCAGCGGGTTGATTTCCAGCATCTCCATGTCCTTCTCGACGAAGGCCTTGTAGAGAATGCCCATCAGGCTGACGCATTGCTTGACCTGCGCGCCTTCCAGGCCCAGCGAGAACGCGATGCGGCGCCCGTGGAAACCCTGGTAGCCGGTGGCGGGATCGACGCTGAAGGACAGGATCTTTTCGGGGGTGGCGGCGGCCACTTCCTCGATGTCCATGCCGCCTTCGGTCGAGCAGACGAAGGAGATGCGGCTGGTCTGGCGATCCACCAGAAGCGCGAGATACAGTTCGCGCTGGATGCCCGAGCCGTCTTCGATGTAGACGCGGTTGACCTGCTTGCCGACGGGGCCGGTCTGATGGGTCACAAGGGTGCGGCCCAGCATCTTCTTGGCTTCTTCGGCGGCTTCCTCGACCGATTTGGCAAGACGGACACCGCCCTTTTCGCCGGCGTCAGCTTCCTTGAACTTGCCCTTGCCGCGTCCGCCCGCGTGGATCTGGGCTTTCACGACCCAGAGGGGTCCGTCCAGCTCGCCTGCGGCGGTTTTGGCTTCTTCGGCCCGAAGGACGACACGTCCGTCCGAGACCGGGGCGCCGTAGGTGCGAAGCAGAGCCTTCGCCTGATACTCATGAATGTTCATGAAATTGTCCCGTCTTGCTGCGATTGCGCCGGGGTTTGGCACAGGATGGCGCAACACATAAACGGTTTTTTCCGGTTTTCGGGGTTTTGCGCGATATTTTGCGTGTTTGTGATCACACGTTTAAAATCTGTGATCACAAACGCGGAGTCGCGGGGATTGGCGTGTTCGCCAAAGAATCAGGGCCGGCGCATGGCCAGCCCTGACACGTCATGACAGCGGTTCCGCGTGCGAAACCCTGGGTGGGCATCACGCCAGCGAGGGGTCGATTTCCTTGCAGGCGGCCACCAGGCCTTTGACGGCGTCGACGGATTTGTCGAACATCGCCTGCTCTTCCTTGTTCATCGTGATGTCCACAACCTTTTCGACACCGCCGGCACCGATCACGGTGGGCACGCCGACGTAGAAACCCTTGAGGCCGTAAGCGCCATCAACATAGGCCGCGCATGGCAGGACGCGCTTTTGGTCCTTCAGGTAGGCTTCGGCCATTTCGATGGCGCTGGTGGCGGGGGCGTAGAAGGCCGAACCGGTCTTCAGCAGGCCCACGATTTCGGCGCCGCCGTCACGGGTGCGCTGCACGATGGCGTCCAGCTTGTCCTGCGTGGTCCAGCCCATCTTGACCAGGTCGGGCAGCGGGATGCCGGCCACGGTGGAATAACGCACCAGCGGCACCATCGTGTCGCCATGGCCGCCCAGAACGAATGCGGTGACATCGCGCATGGACACGCCGAATTCCAGGCTCAGGAAGTGGCGGAAACGGGCAGAGTCCAGAACGCCGGCCATGCCGCAGACCTTGTTGTGCGGCAGGCCCGAGAATTCGCGCAGCGCCCAGACCATCGCATCGAGCGGGTTGGTGATGCAGATGACGAAAGCGTCGGGGGCGTGCTTGGCAATGCCTTCGCCCACTGATTTCATGACCTTGAGGTTGATGCCCAGCAGGTCATCGCGGCTCATGCCCGGCTTGCGGGGCACACCGGCGGTCACGATGCAGACATCCGCGCCCGCGATATCCTCGTAGGACTGGGTGCCGCGCAGCGCCGCGTCGAACCCTTCGGAGGGGCCGGATTCCGCGATGTCGAGCGCCTTGCCTTCGGGGGTGCCCTCGGCAATGTCGAACAGGACGATATCGCCCAGCTCTTTCAGCGCGGCAAGGTGGGCAAGCGTGCCCCCGATCTGTCCGGCGCCGATGAGGGCAATCTTGGGTCTGGCCATTGGAACTGTCTCCGCTTGGTTGATTTTGCCGCATGGCCTAGTCCCTTCCGCGCCGTCGCGCAAGTGTGCTGCGCTGCGCTGCGGCGGGACGGGGGGCTGTTCCCTGCCGCGCGATGGGGCTAAATGCGTGACAAGGCGCAATTTTCGGGATCAGGGCCAAGCATGGAGCTGGACGCGCAGTTTTTCATGGTAGCGATACCGGCGGTTCTTTTCGCCGGCATCTCGAAGGGCGGGTTCGGATCGGGCGCGGCCTTTGCCGCGGCTTCGATTCTGGCGGTGGCGCTGGAGCCGGGGCAGGCGCTGGGGATCATGCTGCCGCTTCTGATGCTGATGGATGTGGCCAACCTGCGCCCCTACTGGAAGAAATGGAGCGCGCCTGACGCCAAGCTTTTGATCCTGGGCGCGCTGCCCGGTGTGGCGCTGGGGGCCTGGCTTTACACGATTGCCGATGCCGATGTGTTCCGGCTGCTGATCGGCGTCATCTCGGTCGGGTTCGTGGCCTGGCAGATGGGGTTGAAGCTGGGCCTGATCCGCGCGGCGCGCGCGGAATTGCCGCTATGGGCGGGGGCTTTGGCGGGGGCCACGGCGGGGTTTACCAGTTTCGTCAGCCATGCGGGCGGGCCACCGGCCGCCGTCTGGCTGTTGTCGCGCAAGCTGGGCAAGACACCTTATCAGGCGACGACCGTTATCGTGTTCTGGGCGGTGAATATCGCCAAGTTCATCCCCTATGCCTTCCTGGGGATCTTCACCGCCGAGACCTTGCTGGCCGATCTGTTCCTGGCGCCCGTCGCGCTGCTGGGCGCCTGGCTGGGCGTGAAGGCGCATCAC
>JAJLKH010000163.1:0-12217 GCA_033839205.1 Rhodobacterales bacterium
CCATCCGGCGTTGCCATCGCCAGATCCGTGGCCAGCAGGTAGTTGCAGCAATGGCTTTCCTGCCAGGCGCTATCAACGAAATGACGGGCGACGAAACGTTTTCCCTGCAGCCGGCCCTGCATGTCGACGATGCAGACCAGAACAGTGTCCACGGTGCCTGCGTCAACCGCGGATTTCAGCGCCTCGAATGTCATCAACCCCGCCATGGCACACCCTTTTTTCCCGTCTCATTCGGGCAAAGCCTGTGCCATGGCCCTTGGCCTGTCAACGATGGTTCTGGCTGTTGCGCGCGAGTCTATGGACAGTTCGTCTGGCCAGTGCCAGATTTGATCAAATCATTGTCAAGCTACGACTCGGAGGGCCGCGCCCATGAAAGATGACAACTTCCTGAAAGAGAACAACGCCCGCCATCTGTGGCATCCGATGGGTCACCCCGGCGACCTGCAAGCAAACACACCGACGATCATCAAAGGCGCCGAAGGCGTGCATATCGTGGACATCGACGGCCACAAGGTCGTGGATGCCGTGGGCGGGCTGTGGTGCGTGAACCTTGGCTATTCCAACAATGCCGTGAAGGATGCCATCGCCAAGCAGCTTTACGATCTGCCCTATTATTCGGCCTTCGGCGGCACGAGCAATCCGGCTGCGATCGAAGCCTCCTACATGGTGCGCGAATTCTTCGAAGCCGATGGCATGGTGCGGGCCTTCTTCACCTCGGGCGGATCGGATTCCGTGGAAACATGCCTGCGTCTGGCGCGCCAGTATCACCGCCTGCGGGGCGAGCCGACGCGGACCAAGTTCCTCAGCCTCAAGAAAGGCTATCACGGCACCCATTTCGGCGGGGCATCGGTCAATGGCAACAACCGCTTCCGCCTGAATTACGAACCCATGCTGCCGGGCTGTTTCCACCTGCCCAGCCCCTATACCTACCGCAACCCCTTCAACGAGACGGATGGCGCGAAACTGGCCCAGAACATCGCCGCCGCGATGGAGGATGAAATCGCGTTCCAGGGGGCCAACACCATCGCGGCCTTCATCATGGAGCCGATCCAGGGTGCAGGCGGCGTGATCGTGCCGCATGAAAGCTTCATGAAGCTGATGCGCGACATCTGTGACCGCCACGGCATCCTGATGATCTCGGACGAGGTGATCACCGGCTTCGGGCGCACCGGTCACGCATCCGGCGCGCGCCACTGGGGTGTGCAACCCGACATGATGAGCACGGCCAAGGGCATCACCTCGGGGTATTTCCCGGTGGGTGCCACGCTGGTGAACCAGAAGGTCGCGGATGTCTTCGAAAAGGACACCACCGGCGAAGGCGCGATCTTCCACGGCTATACCTATTCGGCCCATCCCGTGGGTGCCGCCGCCGTCATTGCCTGCCTGTCCGAGACACAGCGCCTGAACACCGCCGCCAATGCAGGCCCGCGCGGCACGCAACTGTACGAAGGCGTACTGAAACTGGCCCAGAAATACGACATCATAGGGGATGTGCGTGGTGGCCACGGGTTGATGACCGGCATCGAACTGGTCAGCGACAAGGCCGCCAAGACACCGATGGACATGCCCACCATGAAGCGCATCCACAAGACCGCCTACCAGGCGGGCGCGATGGTGCGGCTGGGGATGCACAACATCCTGATGTCACCGCCCCTGACCATCACCGAGGCCGAAGTGAACACCATCCTGTCCGCGCTGGATGCCGGTTTCGCGGCGGCCTGAAGCACGGCCCGTACGACACGAACAAGGCCAGGGTCATACCCTGGCCTTTTGCACTCGTTACCGAAAAATTGATAAAAATCCGCTACTTGAACCGCTTTATCTCTCCTGAATTAAGACGCCTCAGGTAGCTTTCAAGCTCGCGCTTCACGATCGGCATCAGGAAATAGAGACCTGCGATATTGACCACGGCCATGGCGAAAATCGCCGCGTCCGAGAAGTCGATCACAGGCCCAAGGCTGGCCGCCGCACCGATCACGATGAAGATGCAGAAAATGACCTTGAAGGTCAGCTCCTGCGCCTGCCCTTCACCGAACATGAAGGTCCACGCCTTGAGCCCATAGTAGGACCAGCTGAGCATGGTCGAGAAGGCAAAGAGCACGACAGCCACCACAAGGATATAGGGGAACCACGAGAAGGCGGATTCGAACGCTGCCGATGTCAGCCCGACACCGGTTGCACCTGTTGCCGTTGTCACCTGTCCGGCTTCGTTGATGACGTAAAGCCCGGTTTCAGGGTCCGTCACCAGTTGCCCGGTGATGATGATCACCAGCGCCGTCATGGTGCAGATCACCACCGTGTCGATGAAGGGTTCCAGCAGGGACACGAAACCTTCGGTGATCGGTTCCTTTGTGCGCACCGCCGAATGGGCGATGGCCGCAGACCCGACGCCAGCCTCGTTGGAAAAGGCCGCACGCCGGAAACCCTGGATCAGCGCCCCGATGACACCGCCCACGATCCCGTTGCCGGTAAAGGCGCCATTGAAGATCTGGCCAAAGGCGGCACCGACCATATCGAGGTTCATCAGGATGATGACCAGCGCGGTGCCAACATAGAGAACCCCCATGAACGGCACCACCTTTTCGGTTACGCGGGCAATGGACTTGATCCCGCCGACGATCACCGCAAAGACGATCGCCGCAAAGACAACGCCAGTGATCCAGCCGGGATAGTCGCCCAGCACACCAGACAGTTGTTGATGCGCCTGATTGGCCTGGAACATGTTGCCGCCGCCCAATGCGCCCAGCACGCAGAAAATGGAAAAGAGCACCGCAAGGAACTTGCCACCCGGCAGGCCGCGTTCCGCGAAACCCTTGGTCAGGTAATACATCGGCCCGCCGGACACGCGCCCGTCGGGGTATTCATTGCGATATTTGACACCAAGGGTGCATTCGGTGAACTTGGATGCCATCCCCAGCAGACCCGCCAGGATCATCCAGAAGGTCGCCCCCGCACCACCGATGCTGACCGCCACCGCGACACCGGCGATATTGCCCAGACCGACGGTGCCCGACAGCGCCGTGGCAAGCGCCTGGAAATGGCTGACTTCGCCGGCATCGTCAGGGTCCGAATACTTGCCGCTGACCAGCGCCAGCGAATGACCGATCACGCGGAACTGGATAAACCCGAAATAGAGGGTGAAAACAGTCGCTGCCACCACCAGCCAGACCACGATCCACGAGATCGAGGTGCCGGGGATCGACGCAAAGATGAAACTGACAAACCAGCCGGTGGAATCGGCGAAAATCCGGTTGACGGTCTCGTCGATGGATTGCGCGGCGGCAGGCATCGACGAAAGGAATATGGCTGCCATGGCAGCAAGAACGGCCTTGGCCGCTGAAAGGGAAATCCGTGTCATCTGTTTCTCCTGTCGCTGCTCATGGCACGATGGTGCAAGGCACCGGCGACGCCTGGGCAAGATGCCCCGCAACCGACCCGAAGATCCGGCTGCCCAAGGTCGTGTGACCATTGCGACCGATCACGATCTGCACCGCGCCCATCTCTTCGGCGATCTTGCAGATCGTCTCGGCGATGTGCCCATAGCGGATCTTGCTTTCGGCCTCGACACCCTGGGCACGGACCTTGGTCAGCACCGGCGCGATCAGCGCCTTCTCGGCGCGCTCCAACTCTTCCGTGCGGCGCTTGTGCCGCTCTTCAAGCTCGCTCGGGGTCAGAAACGAATAGGGCGACCATTCCAGCACATGAACCAGAACGACCGCGCCGCCCTGTAGCTTGACCCGGCCGATGGCAAAGTCGAGCGCCCTTTCGGACGCGTCGCTGCCGTCGTAACCGACGATGAATTTTGCAGACATCTGTCCCTCCTGCATGTTGACCCTGCGGGTTGGCTGTATCGAAAGATACCGCGACAGTTTAGCGCAGCAGACCCCGTCTACCTATAAGGTGAGTTCCTGTTATCCCGGGAAACGCAGCCTCTTTGCCTTCAAAACGAAAGATATGCAGGCCGATCGGCTTTGATGGCGGAAACGCGCGAAAACTCTTCCCTTCTCATCCAAGGTGATACAGGCCCCTGACCCTGCCCGGCCTGCGATGTTCGATACCGGGGCGATGATGTTCCGCCAGATCATCACGAGGATGGTTGAAATTCACATTCAGAATGCACTATATGACCAGCAAGGTCCGACCTTCGGGCAAGTTCAACGCAGGGATGGCGCTGTCATGTCAAGATTTCCGACCCGGCATCGCCCGCAATCACGCTGGGCCCACCATCCTGTCGCAAGATACTTTCCCATCCTGCAATGGGCCGGCAGCTATGACCGGGACAGCCTGACATCGGATGCGGTGGCTGCCGTCATCGTGACGATCATGCTGATCCCGCAATCCCTGGCCTATGCCCTGCTGGCCGGCCTGCCCCCCGAGATGGGGCTGTACGCCTCGATCCTGCCGCTTGTGGCCTATGCGATTTTCGGCACCAGCCGCGCCCTGGCGGTCGGCCCGGTTGCCGTGATTTCGCTGATGACGGCGGCAGCGGTGGGCAACATGGCGCTGGAAGGGACAGCTGAATATGCCATGGCAGCCATCACGCTGGCCTTCATGTCGGGTCTGATCCTGACCCTGATGGGCCTGTTCCGCCTTGGCTTTCTGGCGAATTTCCTGTCCCATCCGGTCATCGCGGGCTTCATCACCGCCTCGGGCCTGCTGATCGCGGCAAGCCAGGTCGGCACCATTCTGGGCATAGGCGGCGGCGGGCACTCTCTGGTGGAATTGCTGCACAACATGGGCGGAAAATTCGACCAGGTGAACGCGATCACGCTTGTCATCGGTGTCACGACCACCGCTTTCCTGTTCTGGGTCCGCAAGGGTCTGAAACCCCTGTTGATCCGTTCAGGCCTGCGCCCGCGAATGGCCGATCTGTTGGCCAAGGCCGGTCCGGTGGCCGCAGTGGCGGTGACGACGCTGGCCACATGGGCCCTTGGCCTGGCGGATCGGGGTGTTGCCATTGTCGGCACGATCCCAAGCGGTTTGCCGCCCCTGACGCTACCCAGCTTCGGCATGGATATCTGGGGGCAACTTTTCGTCTCGGCGCTGCTGATCTCGGTCATCGGGTTTGTCGAATCCGTCTCGGTCGCGCAGACGCTGGCCGCGCGCAAGCGCCAGCGCATCGACCCGGATCAGGAACTTGTGGGCCTTGGCACGGCGAATATCGCATCGGCCCTGTCGGGCGGTTATCCCGTGACCGGAGGCTTCGCGCGGTCCGTCGTAAATTACGACGCAGGCGCCGAAACACCGGCGGCCGGTGCATTCACCGCCATCGGCATCATGCTGGCCGCCCTGATGCTGACACCGCTGCTGCATTTCCTGCCCAAGGCCACCTTGGCTGCGACGATCATCGTGGCCGTGCTCAGCCTTGTCGATCTGACGATCCTGAAACGCAGCTGGGACTATTCGCGCATCGATTTCGCCGCCGTTGCGACCACGATCGCCATCACGCTGGGGCTGGGCGTTGAAATGGGGGTTTCCGCCGGGGTGATCCTTTCGCTGGCGCTGTTTCTCTACAAGACATCCCGCCCGCATGTCGCCGAAGTGGGCCTTGTCCCTGGTACCCAGCATTTCCGCAACATCCTGCGGCACGAGGTCGAAACACATCCCGCGCTAGTCACGCTCAGGATCGACGAAAGCCTCTATTTCGCCAATGCCCGCTTCCTTGAGGATTACGTGACCGCGCGCGTCAGCTGCGACCAGCCGATCCGCCATGTGATCCTGATGTGCTCGGCCGTGAACGAGATCGACATGTCGGCATTGGAAAGCCTTGAGGCGATCAACGCGCGCCTGCGCGACATGGGGATCAAGCTGCACCTGTCCGAGGTGAAAGGCCCCGTGATGGACCGCTTGAAACGCAGCCATTTTCTGGATGACCTGACCGGCCAGGTCTTTCTGTCGCAATATGACGCGATGGTCGCACTGACCCCCAAGATCACCCGCGGACAGGTTTAGGGCGGTTTGCGCGCGGATTGACGCCTTGGCCGGCCAGGCATATCTGGGGCGCATGACACGGGATTTCTGGATCGGTATCGCGCAGGACGACCATGGCGCCGAAGGCTGGCGCTTTGATGGCGAAGAGCCGGTGCAGAATGCATCCGGGCAAAGCGCGCGGGATGTTCTTGCACGGCTGGCCGAGACAGCAGTCACCTTGATTGTTCAGGATGGGCAGAATGCGCAAACGGTTCCGGCACCGGTTATGGCAGCGGCTTTGCCGCTGACGGACCTGACGCAGGACAGGCCGCGCGGCCTTTTGCCGGCCACCGCCCGGTTGCGGATCGCGGGGGTTCTGTCAACGCGCCCGAACTGGGATGGTGTGATCTGCCTGCCAACGCAGGATGCCACCCATTGGTGCCAGATCAGCGCTGACGAAGTCGTCAGCTTTCAATCGGCACTGACACCGCGCCTTGGTCAGGCGATGGGGGCTGCCGATGTCGCTGACAGCGATGCGCTGGCCGATACGATGTCGCGACCCGAACGGCTGTCGCTGCACCTGCGCAGCGCCACCTTGTCAAGTGACGGGCAAGCGATTGCAGGGCATCTTCTGGGCGCCGAACTGGCAGCCATGCGGGCCTATTGGCTGGGCCAGCGCCTGATCGTGATCGCGCAGGACACCCTTTATTCCGGGGCTTTGGACACCCAGGGCGTTCCTGTGGAACGTGTCACGCCGCGGGACGCCCTGCTTGCAGGCCTGGTGGCGCTGCGCGGCAAATCCCGCTGAACGCCGCGCCGGTTGGCTGAACGCCGCGCCGGTTGAAAGGGCAGCTGCGCTCCGCGCGGGGATATTTGTAGCAAGAAGAAACCAGGCTCAGCCCTGCCTTGCGAGCCCCGCGGGGTGCCGGCGGGGCCCTGCCAGCATGGTGACCCCCAGGATCAGGCCGGACACCGTGGCGATCATGCCCGCCGCGCTGACAGAATTGTCAAATCCCAGCCAGAGCGGGCCATAACCTGCCGCAACATAGCCCAGCACCGCCGAGAGGATGGCGAAAGCAATGCTCCAGCCAACCTGTGCGCCCAACCTGTCCGTCATCATCCGCGCGCTGGCGGGCGGGCAGATGAACATGGCGATCACGATGATCGATCCCACCGCGTCGAAGGCCGCGACAGCCGCAAGCGCCGCCAGCATCACAAGACCCAGGCCGATGGCGCGGACCGGCAGGCCAAGCGTGGCGGCGAAGCCTTCGTCGAAGGTGGCCATCGCAAGGGGGCGCCACATCAGCCGCAACGCCAGACCCACAATCAGCAAAGCCATCGCCATGCGCGGCAATTCCGGTGGCAACCCCGCCAAGGCGACCGGATCGACAAGCGAACCCCAGCCGGTGGCATCCAGCCAGATCAGGCTTTCCAGATTGCCGTAAAGCGCGTGCTCCACATCAAGATGCACGGCGCTGGTATCCGACTGTTCCAGCAACAGCACACCGGCCGCGAACAGGCTGGTGAAGACTACGCCCATGGCGGCGCCCGCCTCGATCCGGGCTGTGCGGCGCACCACTTCGATCAGGATGACGGCCAGAAGGGCCGCGCCCGCGGCCCCCAGCATCATCGGCAGCGTGGCGATCGTTCCGGTCAGCAGGAACGCCACCACGATCCCCGGCAACACCACATGGCTGATGGCGTCCCCGATCAGCGCCTGCCGGCGCAGCAGCAGGAAATTGCCTGGCAGCGCACAGGTGACGGCAGCGAGGATGCCGATCAGCAGCGGCGGCAACGACAGGGCGACGAATTCCGCACCCATCACGAAACCCCTTTCGGTTTCGGCAATTGTCGGTCCAGTTCCGCGATCTGGTCTTGCGTCAGCACCGTTTCGATCCGGGTCAGTGCGTCATAGCGGCTGGCGGTGAGGCCTTGGGCGGGATCTGCCCGCAAAGCCGCCCAGCGCGCCTCGTCCAGCAAGGCCTTGGCGGCGGCGGCGCGCCCTGCATCCGTGGGCACACCATCGGCGCGGGCCAATCCTTCACGCCGCAACAGCGCCAGCGTGAAGGGTTCGTGGATCGTCTGGCCAACAGCCAAGGCCAGCAAACCCTGGCGACGGTGCACACGGCGGCGGAAGCGCATCTGTCGCCGGATCAGCGCAAGCCCGCCGCGCGCGGGGGCAAGGGTCAACGACAGCGCGAAAAGCACGAAACTGGACAGTACGATGATCGGACCTGTCGGCAACGCAGGAGCGGTCGCCGACACGGCCGCACCCACATAGGCCGACAATCCCCCGATCACCCCGGCCAGCGCGACCATGCGCAACGCATGATCGGTCCACAGCCGCGCCGCCACGGGCGGTATGATCAAAAGCGCCACGATCAGGATCAGACCCACCGTTGTGATACCAAGCACCGTGACCGCCATGACAAGGCCCATCATCGCCAGATCGATGCGCCCGACATTGGTGCCGCTGACCGCCGCATAGTCGGGATCGAACCCGACGGCCAGCATGGGCCGGCGCAGGAGCAGAACCAAGAGCAGCACGACCGCGCCCCCGGCGGCGATCACCAGCGCATCGGATTGCAACATGCCCGCGGTCGATCCCAGCAGCACGGTATCAAGCCCGGCCTGGCGCCCGGCATTCATCGACTGGATCACGGTCAGCAGAACGATCCCCGCCCCGAAGAATACCGACAATACCGCGCCGATGGCCGCATCCTCGCTGAGCCGGGTGTGGCGCATCATCCAGGCGATCAGCAGCAGACCAACCCCCGAGGACAAGGCCGCCCCAAGAAGAAGCCCCGGCAGAAAACGGCCATCACCGCCCAGGGCGACCATCACGATGAAGGCCAACCCGATACCGGGCAAGGTGGCGTGGGACACCGCATCCGAAACCAGCGCGCGCTTGCGCAGGAACAGAAAGCTGCCGGTCACGCCCGCCGCAATGCCAAGCAGGGTTGCCCCCAGCGCCACCAAGGTGGCGTTGTAGCCCAGTTGCAGCGTGAGGGCCTGCCAGATCATCGCGAAAGGCTCACCCTGTCACCGCCCCACCGGCCAACTGCGCCTCGCCCAGCCGCCCGCCATAGGCGCGTTGAAGGTTCTGGGCGGTGAACACGTCGGCCACAGGCCCCGCCGCAATGGCGCGGGTGTTGATCAGGAACAGGTGGTCGAAATAGGCGCGCACCGTAGACAGGTCATGATGCACGGCCACGATGCTGCGGCCTTCGGCCTGAAGCTCTTTCAGGACGGCGATGATCGCCTTTTCGGTGGCCGCATCCACACCGGCAAAGGGCTCATCCAGCAGATAGAGGTCGGCTTGCTGCACCAGCGCACGGGCCAAGAAGACGCGTTGCTGCTGTCCGCCGGACAACTGGCCGATCTGGCGCGTGGCGAAATCCTGCATCCCGACGCGGGCCAGGCAAGCATGGGCGCGGTCGATATGCTCGGGGCGGATCCGGCGCAGCAGGCCAAGTTCACGATGCAGGCCCATCAGGACAACATCGATCACCCGGGCCGGAAAATCCCAATCCACGCTGGCGCGCTGCGGTACATAGGCGATGCGATCCCTGGCCCGCGACAGGGGAAGGCCGAACAGCCGCACCTCGCCGGACAATGGTTTGACCAGTCCCAGAACCGCCTTGAGCAGTGTCGATTTCCCCGCGCCGTTCGGACCGACGATCGCGGTCATCGTGCCCTGCGCCAGGGTCATGTCGACCGAAAAGACAGCCGGTTTTTCGCCATAGGCCACGGTCAGGCCCGCCACGGAAAGCGCAGGCGGCAAGGCCTGCATACCCCCGTTCAAAGGGGCTGACTTCACCGGATCAAGATCCTTGATGGCTACCATGATCGGCGCTTTCGCATCAGAGCCCCGCACTCAGGCGGCCATCCATGCCGCGCGCCGGAACATCGCCGCCCAGCGCCCCTGCGATGGTGGTGATATTGTGGTCGATCATGCCAAGATATGTGCCTTCATAGGTGCCATCGGGGCCCATGGCATCGGAAAACACCTCTCCGCCGACGCGCACGTCATGACCGCGCGCGGCAGCGCCCTCGATCAGCGCACGGATGTTGCGGTCGGACACCGAGGTTTCGACAAAGACCGCCCCAACCCGGCGTTCGACCAGAAGATCCACCAGCTCTCCGATCCGGTTCAGGCCAGCCTCTGACTCGGTCGAGATGCCTTGGATTCCCAAAACCTCGAAACCATGCCGGCGGCCGAAATAACCAAAGGCGTCATGCGCTGTCAGCAGGATACGCGCCTCGGCCGGGACAGAGGACAAGCTGCGCGCCGCGTAACCCGACAGGCGCGACAGATCGGCCAGATGCGCCTCGGCATTCGCGGCGAATGTCGCCTCGGCTTCGGGGCGGATGGCGACCAGCGCGTCGCGCACGGCCAGCACCACGTGTTTCCACAGGTCAGGATCCATCCAGACATGCGGATCAAAGCGCCCCTCGTAATCGGGATGCGCGATCCGCTCGGCTTCAGGCACCGCTTCGCCCGCGGCCACGACGGTGCGGGTCCGGCCCAGATCCAGCAGGACCTCTTCAAGTTGCGCTTCGAGGTAGAGACCATGCCACAAAACCAGATCGGCACGCGTCATGGCAACGATATCGCTGCGGGTCTGACGATAGGAATGCGGGTCAACACCCGGCCCCATCAGAGCCTTGACCTCCACAAGGTCGCCGCCAACCTGACGGGCAGCATCGGCAATCATGCCGGTGGTGGCAACGACATTCAGGGGCGCACCCTGCGCCGAGACGGCGCCGGGAAGGGCAACAGTTGCAGCAAGAACGGTCAGCAGATGGCGTCGGTTCAGGATCATCAGGGCACCTTGTCAACGTGGATGGATGGAATTCACTCACATGCGGGTGATATTGAGAACGGTTCGCAACTTTGTCAATGAAATTGCGAATTATTCGCAAAACAAATGCCCGTGATCGGGCCGCAGGCTCTTGCTTGCCTCGGATTGAGGCACGTGCAAGGCTGCGCCAACAGACGACACGAGCCAAAGATGCAACAGACGCCCACCCCCACGCAGAACAGACAGTTGCCCCAGACGCTGCCCGCGTCAGAGCCGCGCAATCCCGGCATGGAACTGGACATGGACTGGGTCCGCGCGGTGCAGGCCAACCGATCGGCGATCGAACGGCGCGCCGCCAGCCTTGGCACGAGGCGGTCGGTCAAGAAGGATCACCAGGCGGCCTGGCTTCTCAAGGCGATCACCTGCATCGATCTGACAACGCTGGCGGGCGATGATACCGAAGGACGCGTGCGGCGGCTCTGCGCCAAGGCACGCCAGCCTGTCCGCCCCGACCTGCTCAAGGCGCTTGGCATGCCCGGCATCACGGTGGGCGCGGTCTGCGTCTATCACGAAATGGTGCCCGCCGCCGTGCAAGCGCTTGAAGGAAGCAGAATACCCGTGGCCGCCGTGTCCACGGGCTTTCCGGCCGGCCTGTCGCCCTTTCCCTTGCGGCTGGCCGAAATCGGCGAAAGCGTGAAGGCTGGCGCGCAAGAGATCGACATCGTCATTTCGCGACGGCATGTCCTGACCGGCAACTGGCAGGCGCTATATGACGAGATGCGCCAGATGCGGGCGGCCTGCGGCGATGCCCATGTCAAGGCGATCCTTGCCACGGGCGAGCTGGGCAGCCTGCGCAACGTGGCCCGCGCCAGCCTTGTCTGCATGATGGCCGGCGCGGATTTCATCAAGACATCAACCGGCAAGGAAGCGGTCAACGCGACCCTGCCCGTCAGCCTGGTGATGATCCGCGCCATCCGCGACTACCATGAACGCACCGGGATCAGGATCGGCTACAAGCCAGCGGGCGGCATTTCCAAGGCCAAGGATGCGCTGGTTTACCTGAGCCTGATGAAAGAGGAACTGGGCAACCGCTGGATGCAACCCGACCTGTTCCGCTTTGGCGCATCCAGCCTGCTGGGCGATATCGAACGGCAGCTGGAACATCACGTGACCGGCGCCTATTCGGCGTCCTGGCGGCATCCGCTGGCCTGAGGGCACAGGGGGCGACTTGAGTTTTTTGGGAACGATGAAGGCATGAGCGTCAAGGATATCTTCCAAACGATGGACTACGGAACAGCGCCCGAATCCGCAACCGAGGCGCTGGCCTGGCTGGTCGATCAGGGCGACCGGTTCGGCCATTTCATCGGCGGTGGCTTCACCGCGCCGGGTGTGGGGTTCGATGCGCGCAACCCCGCCACGGGCGAGGTGCTTGCCACATTGACCCAGGCCACGCAGGCCGATGTCGATGATGCCGTGGCCGCTGCGCGCCGCGCGCAACCCCG
>JAJLKH010000164.1:0-15685 GCA_033839205.1 Rhodobacterales bacterium
ACATTCCCGGGTGTCTGGTAGAAGCGTTGGTGCTGCTGGATGAGCCGGACGAGACCGCCCAGGACTTTGAATATTTCCGGGCCGCCGCCCACTCGCTGGGATTTCGGGGCAACCTGATCGAGCCACCGCCGGAATGAACCGGCGGCGTGCGTCGTCATCGTGAAGCCCTGTCCGCCACCTCCGGCGGCGGACAGGATGCAGCGCTTTACGCCAGATCGAAGCGATCGGCGTTCATCACCTTGGTCCAGGCCGCGACGAAATCGCGGACGAACTTCTCCTTGGCATCGTCCTGCGCATAAAGCTCGGACAGCGCGCGCAGCTGCGAATTCGCGCCAAAGGCCAGGTCCACACGGGTGCCGGTCCATTTCACGGCGCCGGTCTTGCGGTCACGCCCCTCGAACAGCTGCTCGTCCTTGTCGACGGGCTGCCATGCGGTGCCCATGTCCACCAGGTTGACGAAGAAGTCATTCGTCAGCTGGCCCGGACGGTCCGTGAACACGCCATGCGCACTGCCGCCATGGTTGGCGCCCAGAACCCGCAGACCGCCGACCAGAACGGTCATCTCGGGCGCGGTCAGGGTCAGAAGCTGCGCCTTGTCGATCAGCAGCCCCTCGGCGGGAACGCTGTAGACATCCTTGGCATAGTTGCGGAAGCCGTCAGCGATGGGCTCCATCACCTCGAAGCTTTCCACGTCGGTCTGCTCCTGGCTGGCGTCCATCCGGCCGGGGGTAAAGGGCACCTCGATGTCAAAGCCCGCGTCCTTCGCGGCCTTCTCGATCGCGGCACAGCCACCCAGCACGATCAGATCCGCCAGGGAAACCTTCTTGCCACCCTTGGCCGATGCGTTGAATTCGGCCTGGATGCCTTCCAGCGCGCCCAGCGCCTCTGCCAGCGCCTCGGGCTGGTTGACCGCCCAATCCTTCTGCGGCGCCAGACGGACGCGCGCGCCATTGGCACCGCCGCGCATGTCGGACCCGCGGAAAGACGAGGCCGAAGCCCAGGCCGTCTGCACCAGTTGCGCCACCGACAGCGCGCCAAGCAGCTTGCCCTTCAGCGCCGCGATATCGGCGGCATCCACCAGCGGATGATCCACGGCCGGGATCGGATCCTGCCAGATCAGGTCCTCGGCGGGGACTTCCTCGCCCAGGTAACGCGCTTTCGGCCCCATGTCGCGGTGGGTCAGCTTGAACCATGCGCGCGCATAGGCATCCGCGAACTCCTCGGGGTTCTCCAGGAAGTGGCGCGAGATCGGCCCATAGATCGGGTCCATCTTCAGCGACATGTCGGCTGTGGTCATCATCGGCGGGTGCTTCTTGGACGGATCGTGCGCATCCACGACCATGTCCTCTTCCTCGCAGTTGATCGGGTGCCACTGATGCGCGCCCGCCGGGCTTTTCGACAGCTGCCAGTCATATTTGAACAGCACCTTGAAATAGCCCATGTCCCAGGTCGTCGGGTTCGGCTTCCACGCGCCTTCGATGCCGCTGGTGATGGTGTCGCCGCCCTTGCCGCTGCCATGGGTGCTGATCCAGCCCAGGCCCATCTCGTGGATCGGGGCCGCTTCCGGCTCGGGTCCGACCAGGGCCGCGTCACCCGCACCATGCGACTTGCCGAAGGTGTGACCACCGGCCACCAGCGCCACGGTCTCATAGTCGTTCATCGCCATGCGGCCGAAGGTCTCGCGCACGTCGCGGCCCGAGGCCACCGGATCGGGGTTGCCGTTGGGGCCTTCGGGGTTGACGTAGATCAGGCCCATCTGCACGGCGGCCAGCGGGTTTTCCAGCTCGCGCTCGCCGGTATAGCGCAGATCGCCCAGCCAGCTGTCTTCCTTGCCCCAATAGATGTCTTCCTCGGGCTCCCAGATGTCGGCACGACCGCCGCCAAAGCCGAAGGTCTTGAAGCCCATGGTCTCCATCGCGACGTTGCCCGCCAGGATGAACAGGTCAGCCCAGGAAATGCGGTTGCCGTATTTCTGCTTGATCGGCCACAGCAGGCGGCGCGCCTTGTCCAGGTTGGCGTTGTCCGGCCAGCTGTTGGTCGGCGCGAAACGCTGCGACCCGGTGCCGCCGCCCCCGCGACCGTCAGCGGTGCGATAGGTGCCCGCGCTGTGCCAGGCCATGCGGATGAACAGACCGCCGTAATGGCCCCAGTCCGCCGGCCACCAATCCTTGCTGTCGGTCATCAGCGCGGCCAGATCCTTTTTCAGAGCCTTCAGGTCCAGCTTCTTGAATTCCTCGGCATAGTTGAAGGCCTCGCCCATCGGGTCGACCTTGGACGAATGCTGGCTCAGGATCTTCAGGTTCAGCGAATTGGGCCACCACTCGCGATTCGTGCGCCCCTTCTGGGTCACGTTCGGGTTGATCGCGCCATGCATGACCGGGCATTTGCCAATGTCATTTCCGTCCATGTTTCTCTCCGATTCTTGTTGATGTCTTGCCCTTCAACAGGGCCTGGGGGCTACCGCCGGGGACAGCAAAGGATGCCGGGGCAAACCCTTGCCCGCCACATCCCCGAACCTCTCCCAAGCTATACTGGAATCGTTCTAACAAACCAGAGCGATCAGTTTAAGTTGCATTTTGTGATCATAATTATAATTTCAGATTATCGCCTGCCCCCGTTCACCATATCTTTCCCAATGCCGTGCCAAACAGGCCGCAGCACAGGCGCAAGACCGGGGAACTGCGCGCTCCTGCCGCATACAAGGCAAAGCAGCGCGCCATATGTACCTTTGCAAATCCGGGCTTGCGGTCCGGTCTGACCCGCGCGGCCATCAAAACTGGCGCGCAGGCACGCATGGACGGTTTCGGGGCTTTCACCGCTCAGCCCCCGTTTATCAGGAAAGGCGGCCCGGCGGGCCGAATGGCACACAGATGGAGATGATGGACACCCTATTGCTGTCGCGGATCCAGTTCGCGGCGAATATCTCGTTCCATATCCTGTTTCCCACGATCACCATCGCCCTTGGCTGGGTGCTGGTCTTCTTCAAATGGCGCTACGCCCGGACCAATGACCAGGTCTGGATGGATGCCTATTTCTTCTGGGTCAAGGTGTTCGCCCTCTCGTTCGCCATGGGTGTCGTCTCGGGCATCACCATGTCCTTCCAGTTCGGCACCAACTGGCCGGGCTTCATGGAAAGCGTGGGCAATATCGCAGGCCCGCTGCTGGCCTATGAAATCATGACCGCCTTCTTCATGGAGGCCGTGTTCCTCGGCATCATGCTCTTCGGCTTCAGCCGCGTGCCCGGCTGGGCGCATACGGGTGCCACCGTTCTGGTGGCCGTGGGCACCACAATGTCCACCTTCTGGATCCTCGTGCTGAACAGCTGGATGCACACGCCTCAGGGCTTCGAGATGCGCGACGGCGTGGCCCATGCCACCGACTGGTTCGCGATCATCTTCAACCCCTCGATGCCCTACCGCCTCGTGCATGTGCTGCTGGCCTCGGGCCTGACCGTGGGCTTCCTGATCGCGGGCATGTCCGCCCTGCGCTGGGTCATGGGCGAACGCAGCGCCGAGGTGCGCAAATCCCTGCGCCTTGGCGTCATCATGGGCGCGGCCCTGATCCCGGTGCAGATCTATGCCGGCGACATGCACGGTCTGAACACGCTGGAATACCAGCCGGCCAAAGTGGCCGCGATGGAAGGCAACTGGGACACCCAGGGCAATGTGCCGCTGCTGCTATTCGCCCTGCCCGACGAAGAGGCGCGGGAAAACCGGTTCGAAATCGGCATCCCCTCGGGCGCAAGCCTGATCCTGACCCACCGTCTGGATGGCGAGGTGCCGGGCCTCAATGACTTCGTGGCCGCCGATGGCACCATCCTGCACCCGCCCGTCAACGCCGTCTTCTGGTCGTTCCGGGTGATGGTGGGCACCGGCATGGCGATGCTGGTCCTATCCTGGGCGGCGCTGTTCCTGATGCGCCGTGGCCGTGGCATCGAAGGTCTGCCGCGCCCCGTGGTCTGGGCCTTCCTGCCCATGGCCTTCTCGGGTTGGCTCGCCACTCTCGCGGGGTGGTACACCACCGAAATCGGTCGCCAGCCCTGGCTGGTGACGGGCGTGCTCAGCACCGATGCCGCCGTGGGTGACGTGCCCCCCGCGCTGGTCGCCTCGACGCTCATCGCCTATCTCGCGATCTACGCGGCGCTGCTCGTGGCCTATGTCAGTGTGCTGGTCTACCTCGCCCGCCGCAAGGCCAAGGGGGCATCCGCCCCCGAGGCCGGCCGCCCGATCAGCGGCGCGATCCAGTCCATCCCGGCGGAGTGACCATCATGATGACCCTCTTTGGCGATCCCGCCATCTGGCTTCCCGTCGTTTTTGCCGCGCTGATGGGCCTGTCAATCCTGATCTACGTTGTCCTTGACGGCTTCGACCTGGGCGTGGGCATCCTCACGCCCCTCGGCACCCCGACCGAAAAGGACCGCATGGTCGCCTCGATCGGTCCCTTCTGGGACGCGAATGAAACCTGGCTGGTGATGGCGGTCGGCCTGCTGCTGGTCGCCTTCCCGGCGGCCCATGGCACGATCCTGACGGCGCTCTACCTGCCCGTGGCGATCATGCTGATCGGCCTGATCCTGCGCGGCACCGCCTTCGAATTCCGCGCCAAGGTGGCCCTGCCCAAGAAAAAGGCCTGGAACATGGCCTTCTTCGCAGGCTCGGTCATGACCTCGATGGCGCAGGGCTACATGCTCGGCCTCTATGTCATGGGGCTCGACAACAGCTGGTCCTCGCAGGCCTTCGCCCTGCTCACGGCGGTCTTTCTGACCGTCGGCTACAGCTTCATCGGCGCCTGCTGGCTGATCCTCAAGGCCGAGGGCGAACTGCAGCGCAAGGCCGTGCAATGGGCGCGCGGCGGGATCTGGGGCGTCGTGCTGGGCGTGGGCGCGATCTCGCTCGCCACCCCGCTGGTCAGCCCCCGCATCTGGGATCGGTGGTTCTCCATCCCCGAATTCTTCCTGCTCGCCCCCCTTCCCCTGATGTCGGCCGCCCTGATCCTTGGCATCTGGGTGGTGCTGCGCCGTCTGCCCACGGCCAACGACAGCTTCGCCTGGCTGCCCTTCGCCGGCGCCAGCGCGCTGTTCGTGCTGGCCTTCACCGGCCTTGCCTATTCCTTCTACCCTTACGTGGTGCCGGAAAAGCTGACGATCTACGCGGCGGCCTCCGCGCCCGAAAGCCTGATGATCATCCTCGTGGGCGCGCTGATCGTGATTCCCGTGATCGCGGGTTACTCGGCGCTGGCCTATTACATCTTCCGCGGCAAGGCGCGCGACCTGCGCTACGATTGAGGATCACACCACGCGAAAAAGGCGGCCCGCCATGCGCAGGCCGCCTTTCCCATTCTCCGGCCAAACGGCTCAGGCCGCGCGCGACACCCGCTCCCCGACAGATAGGTCAACCCAGGCGCCGCCCTCGTAGCGCAGCACCTCGCCCTTGGCCGCATCCGTCGCCATCAGCGCCAGCCAGCCATTGTCGAACAGGGCCTTCACGCCGGGGTGACGCTCCAGGATCTCCAGGATCGCCTGCGCCGGCGCCTCGATCATCACGGTCAGGCGCAGCGGATCATGCTGCAACGCCGCGCCGTCATGCACCGATTGCCAGGGCAGACCGGCCCGCAGCATTCCGCCATTGCCCTCGATCACGCCGATCCCGCCGGTCACGTTATGCAGCAGCTTGTTGCCCGCCCCGTAAGCTTGCGGCGCCACGGATGACCCGTAATATTGCAGCGAGATCCAGCTTGCCACCACCACCGGCGCGGTCAGGATCAGCTCCAGCACGCCGAAACCCGCGTCGGCCTGCCAGACATAATCATGCAGGAAGGCCCGCCCGCCCAGATCGACCCCGGCGCTGTGATGGCGCGGGGCCGCGATAAAGGCCGCGCAGCCCGCAAGCCCCCATTCAGGGCGCAGTTCCGACCAGTCGCCGCCCCGCAGCGCCAGCGCCTCGGGCGCACCCGCGCGCGGCAGACGCGCCGCGCGTTCCGCCCGCGCCAGCCGCCCGGCCTGATCCAGCGCCGCGCGCAGCCGCGCCAGATCGGCCGCATGATCCGGCATCGCCTGATCCTCGTAAAGCGTCACGCGGTCCGACACCGTGTCATGCAGACCCGCGACAAACCGCGTATCGGCCGGGATCTCGATCCCCTTCTCGGCCAGCCCCGCGCGCACCGCGCTGTCATTCAGCAGCCCCGCCAGAAGCCGCGCGTTCACGTCGCCCGCATGGCCGCCGCAGGCCCCGCATTGCAGCGCGCTGGCATGGGGCGCATTGGTGACACCCGCGCCATGGCCCGCGATCAGCACCAGCCGCGCGAAATCGCGGGTCAGCGACATGGCCGACAGGATCGTGGCCGCCGCCCCGATCCGCGCCTCAAGCGGCAGGTCGGTGGTGGGTGCAGGCCCAGCAGGCGCCGCCTTGGCGCGCGTGCCCGTATCCTTCAAAAGCTTGGCCACATAAAGCGGTCCCGCCGCCTCGACAAAGGCAAAGGCCGACACGGATGCCATGCGGAACCGCCCCCAGGCACGGGTGGCCCGCGCCGCGATCCGCGCGCCCAGGTCATCCTCGGCCGCCCCCGAGGACCGGCTTTCCACACTCGGCCGCAACAGCACGGGCGCGCGCGCCTCGACCACGTCCGAGGCAAAGCCACGATGCGCCGCCGCCAGGCCGAAGAAGCCTGCGAAACCGATGGTGCGGATGCCCGCATCGCTTGCCTCCAGCGCCCGGCGCAGCACCTCGGACCGCACATCGATGCAGAAGGCCGCCTGGATCGCCGGGGCCTGATCGCCCTCCACGGTCCCCGCATCCACGGCACCGGCGGCCAGCCGCGTCAGCAGCCTGCGCTCCTCGGACCGCTCCAGCGCCTCCTGCAAGGCGGCGTCGATCAGATCGTCCCGGCTTGGTTGCGCAGGCACCGCATAGGCCGCAAGGGTCTGCTCCCAAGAGGCCGCGATCTGGTCGCGATGCCCCTCGAACAGGATCATGTCCCACAACAGCCGGATGGTCAGGCATTCGAACAGCACGCCGTCCCGCGCCCCGTCCCGCTGCGCCAGCCAATCGATGTGCCGCGCATATTGGCCCCAGCCTTCCAGGTCCATCAGCAGGCGGTGGAAATAATCCGGCGCGCTCTCGGGCGTGACGCCCAGGATCCGGCAGGCCTCGGCAAAGGCCGCGCGCGGGTCATGCGGCAGCACCGACACCCGCAGGCAGCTGTCGCGCAGCCCCGCGATACCCGGTACCAGGTCCCGGCTGGCAAAGGCCCGCCATGAGGCATAGGCCGATCCCTCCAGCGCGGGCCACAGCGCCTGTCCCTGGTCGAAATGCGCCGCCGCCCAAGTAGCGATCCGGTCGCGCGCCAGATCGGCCCAGTCGCGGCCCGCAACACCTGCGGCCAGCTCCGCCGCAGTCGGATAGGCTTGCGGCGCGGGGGCCTGCCGGCTCACGGCCTGCTCCAGCTCGGAAGGCTTCAGCCCATGGGCGCGGGCCGCCGTCTGCAAGGCGGCCGGGTCGATCCGGCCTTCTGCGATCAGCGCGGCATAATCGGCACGCTCGCGGAAGATGCGCAGCCCGCCCACGCGCGCCAGGATCGCCGCCGTCTGCGCCCGGTCCTGGCCCGCCTGCCCCAGGAAGGGATTGACGGCCACGGTGGCGGCCAGCGGGAAGGCCGGCGGGATCATCGCCGCAGCACCCTGGGCCAGGGCGAAAAGTTCAAGCTCGGGTCCGGTGAAAGTCAGGGAAGGAGCGTTCACAGCATCATCCTTTCGTGGCGCGCCACTGGCCGATCATCCGGTCCGTCAGCGCATTGAGGTAAAGTCCGTTCATCAGGTGCACCCGCAGGCCCATCGCCGCCGGATGCCCGGCCCACAGCGGGAATGTCGCCTGCGCGACCGAGGCCAGCCCAAAGCTTGCCACCGCCAGCACCAGCGTCGCCCAGATCAGCCCGTTAGCAGCAGGCGGCGCGGGCAGCGTGCCCGCCGACAGCGCCGTGATGCCCGCCTGCAACCCGAAATAGGCCAGCGTAGCCGCACCCGACATGGCAACGGTGCGGATCGTCAGCGGCCAGGGCGCCAGGTCCGCCAGCCCCTGCGCGATCAGGTAGGCCACGCCGAAAATCAGGATCGCGCCCAGCGCCACGGTCTGCACCGGCTTGTCCATGATCCCGAACATCAGCCCCACGACCGCATAGATCACCAGCGCCAGCCCAAAGGCCCGCCCCACCGCGCGCAGATCGGGGATCGCCACGGGTCCGGGCCGCCGGATGCGCCCCACCTGCTCCACCGCGCCGCCCGAGGCCAGGAAGGCATGCGCCTTGTACAGCGAATGCGCCACGATATGCAGCAGCGCCAGCGGAAACAGCGCCAGCCCGATCTGCAACACCATGAAGCCCATCTGCGCGCAGGTCGACCAGGCCAGCGCCGTCTTGACCGATGGCTGCGTCAACGCCACCGCCGCGCCCACCAGCGCGCTGAACCCGCCGATCAGCGCCAGCAGCGCCAGCACACCGGGGGTGGCCAGCAGCACATCGGCAAAGCGGATCAGCAGGAAACCACCCGCGTTCACCACGCCCGCATGCAGCAGCGCCGATACCGGCGTCGGGGCCTCCATCACCTCGGTCAGCCAGCCATGGGTGGGGATCAGCGCGGATTTGAACACCGCCGCCACCGCCAGCAGCAGCGCCGCCAGCCACAGGGTCGCGGGCGTCTGGCCCGCCTGCACCGCCTGCGCGATCGCCGCGATATCGCCGGTGCCGAAGGCCTGGATCAGCAGCACCGCCGCCAGCAGCAGCGCCGCCGTGCCCATGATCCCGCTCACCGTCTTCTTGCGCGCCGCCCGCTGCGCGCGCGGCCGGTCGGGATAGAACAGGATCAGCCGATGCAGCCCCAGCCCCACCATCGCCCAGGCCAGCACCAGCTGCACCAGGTTGCCCGCGCTCACCAGCAGCAGCACCGCCGCCAGCGTCGCGGCCATCATCGCCATGAACCCGGCCTGCCCCGCCTCGCCATCCAGCGCCTTGCGCGAAAACCGCAGCACGATCCAGCCCACGAAGGACACCGTCAGCAGCATCGCGACCGACACGATGTCGATCCTTGCCGCAAAGGCCAGCGCCAGGATGCCCGGCAGGCTCAAGGTCATCGGCCCCGCCACCGCCAGCAGAACGGCCGCGCCCAGCGCGCAGGCCATCGCCAGCAGCGCCGCCCATTCGGGCAGATGCAGCCGGACATGCGCGCGCCCCACCGGGCGCAGCGTCAGATCAAGGGCCACAAGGGCCAGCGCCAGGGGCGCAAGATAGGCAAGAAGGGTCATCGCGGGCTCTCCTGTCAAAGCTGCCCGTCAGGTAGCACCGCAGCAAACCACTAAAAAATTCATTGTTTTTATAAAACCGTTCTGTTTTATAAAACTATGGCTGACCTCAACTATCATCACCTGCGCTATTTCCGCGAGATTGCCCATATGGGCAACCTGACCCGCGCGGCGGAAAAGCTGAACCTGTCGCAATCGGCCCTCTCGATCCAGCTCCGCCAGCTCGAGGATCGTCTCGGCCATCCCCTCTTCACCCGCAGCGGGCGCAGCCTCATCCTGACCGAGGCGGGGCGCATCGCGCTCGATCACGCCGATCGCATCTTCGGCGCGGGCGAGGAACTGATCGCGACCCTGCGCCAGACCGGCGAGGTGCAGCAACCCCTGCGCGTGGGCGCGCAATCCACCCTGTCGCGCAACTTCCAGCTGACCTTCCTGCGCCCCGTCCTGACCGGCGGCGAGACCGAGATCATCCTGCGCTCGGGCAGCAGCACGGTCTTGCTCGAAGCGCTGGCCGATCTGGCCCTCGACGTGGTGCTCACCAACGAGGCGCCCCATCGCGACGGCGGCGCCGATCTGTTGACGCATCGCATCTCGGAACAGCCCATCGGGCTTTACGGCACCGCCGCGCGCATGGCCCCGCATGCGACACTGGCCGATCTTCTGCGCAATGAACCGGTGATCCTGCCCACCGAAAGCACCATCCGCAGCGGCTTTGACAGCCTTGTCGCCCGGCTGGATGTCACCCCACGCATCGCGGCCGAGGTGGATGACATGGCCATGGTCCGCCTTCTGGCGCGCGAAAACATGGGGCTCGCCATCGCCCCCGCCGTGGTGCTGACCGATGAAATCCGTGCAGGCCTGCTGCAGGCCGCCCCCTACAAGCTGGACATCATCGAAGGCTTCTACGCCGTCACCGCGCGGCGCAGCTTTCCCCATCCCCTGCTGCGCAAACTTCTGGAAGGGTAAGGCCCGGAAACGCCGGGGGCGGCGCGCGCAATTGCCTGACTGCTGCGCACAACCTATAAGGTTTCACACTGGAACAGACCCGGCACAGGATCAGCCCGCAGCGAAAGAACGCCCATGCACAGACGGTCATTCCTGAAGACAGCGGCGCTTGGCGCGGTGGCCGCGTCCACGCCCGCGCTGGCCGCACCGGCCCTGGCGCAGGGCCGCATCCTCTGGCGGATGCAGACCAGCCCCGTCGCAGGCCCCGCCGATACCGCCTTCGACGCGGCGCGGCTGGCCGCGCGGATCAGCACCCTCAGCGATGGCCGCCTGACGGTCGAGGCGGTCCCGCCAGACAACGCGGCACAGCAGGCCGTGGCGCTGGATGCCGTGATCGCGGGCCGGGCCCAGATGGGCCATGGCCCCGTGCAGGCCTGGCAATCGCGATCCGCGGCACTGCCCTTCTTCGCGGGCATGCCCTACGGGTTGACCGCGATGGAAATGGCAAGCTGGCTGGACCGGCTGGGTGGCAGCGCCGTCCGGGATGCGGTGCATGACAGCTTGGGTGTGCAGGCCTTTCTGTGCGGCGACACCGGGCCACAGGCTGGCGGATGGTTCCGCACCGCCCTTGCCGGGATCGAGGATCTGCAAGGCCTGCGCCTGCTGTCATCGGGCCTTGCCGCACAGGTCTGGCGCAAAATGGGCCTCTCACCGGTCGCCATGGCGGCGGACGAAACCCTTGCCGCCTTGCAGGCAGGCGCCCTTGACGGGATCGAATTCGGCGGTCCCGCGCGCGATCTCGCCATGGGCTATCAGCAGGAATGCAAGCATTACCATGCCGTCTCCTTCACAAGGCCGGCGATGGCCTTCGAGCTGATCGTGGACAAGGCCGGTTACCTTGCCCTGCCCCCCAGCCTGCAAGAGGTGCTGCGCACCGCTTGCGCGGCCGCCCATCGCGACAGCCTTGCCGCCGCCGCCGCACAGGATGCCACGGCATTGCGCAGCCTCATGACGACGCATGGTGTAACCGTCTACCCCACCTTCCCCGACAGCGTCCTGCAAGCGGGCGGCAAGGCCGCCGCCGAGGTCTTTGCCGCCCTGCGCGACAGCACCGATCCCCTGACGCGGCGCACCGCCGAGAGCTATCTCGCCGCGCTGGACATCCTGCGGCTCAAGACCGATGGCACCGACGCAAGCTATCACGGCGCGCGTGCGCGCTTTCTGCAACTCTGACAAAGGCGCGCCGCGCCGCCTGTCCGGCCATGGCGGCATCGCGGCCTGCCCGGCTTTCGGGCAGATCGACGGGCCTGCGCGGCGGTGTGGCGCGCCAACGGGGGTGCGTTCGATGATTTCACTTGCGCCGCGTCCTGCAAGGCCGCAGACCTGTGCCCATCAGGGTGCAGGTGGATATTTGACCATGACGGACCGGCGCAGCACAGCCATAGGTATCGGCCATAACGCGCCCCCCGAACCCGTCAGCCTCTGGCACAAACACATGTGGGAACGCGCCCGCGCCGAACAGGCCGCCAAACGCCCGCCCTTGGCCGTGATCCGCATGCAGATGGCCCGCGCGGCCGAACTGGGCATGGGATACGCGGATTACGCGGCGCTGCACCGCACGGCAGGGCGCGATCCGGCCGGCCTGATCTTCACGCCCTCGGCCCTGAACCTGCGCCTTGCACGGCGGCTGGTCCTGCCCGATCCGGTGCGCGCGCATCTGGCGCGGCTGCGCGATTGCCACCTTCTGGCCCTCGCCCCCGAGGGCGAGGCGCCCGAGGACTTTCTGGCCGAATTGCGCGATGTCTCGGCTCTGCCCTTCGCCGCGGCGGCTGCCATGCCCCCGGCCCAAGGCTCGTGGTCCGGGCTGGTGCAGGCGATCCGTTCGGCGCTCGATCCGCTCAGGCTGCCGGGCTCGGCGCTGGCCCTGATCGGCGCCCTGCCCGCCGAGGAACGGCTCTGCGCCGGGCTGTGCACGGCGGGGCGGCTGGCAGGCGTGCTCGACAGCGCCGCCTATTTCCGCCCCGCCCGCTGATGCCTCAGCCCTGTTCCGGCGCGATCTTGTCCTGCGTGCGCAGCTCGAAATCGCTGGCATCGTGACGCTCGTGCAGTTGCAGCGCCGGATCGCCGAAGGCGCGGTTGACCATGCGCCCCCGCTTGACCGCGGGCCGCGCGTCGATCTTCTCGGCCCAGGCCATCACGTGCTTGTAGGATGCCACATCCAGGAATTCCGCCGCCTCGTAGAGCCGCCCCAGCACCAACTGCCCGTACCAGGCCCAGATCGCCATATCGGCAATCGTATACTCATCCCCCGCCATATAGGCATTCTCGGCCAGGTGCCGGTCCAGCACATCAAGCTGGCGCTTCGTCTCCATCGCGAAACGGTCGATGCAATATTCGAACTTCTCTGGCGCATAGGCATAGAAATGCCCGAAACCGCCCCCCAGGTAGGGCGCGCTGCCCATCTGCCAGAACAGCCAGGACAGGCATTCGGTCCGCGCCGCATGATCCGTCGGCAGGAAGGCCCCGAATTTTTCGGCAAGATACAGCAGGATCGCACCCGATTCGAACACCCGCTGGGGGGTGTCGCCGCTGCGATCCACCAGCGCCGGGATCTTCGAGTTGGGGTTCACCCCGACAAACCCGCTTCCGAACTGATCCCCCTCGTTGATGCGGATCAGCCAGGCGTCGTACTCGGCGCCCTTATGCCCCGCGGCCAGCAATTCCTCGAACATCACGGTGACCTTCACGCCATTGGGCGTGGCCAGCGAATACAACTGGAAAGGATGCTCGCCGACCGGCAGCTCCTTGTCATGCGTCGCCCCCGCGATGGGGCGGTTGATATTGGCGAAACGGCCGCCATTGCCAGGGGTCCAGGTCCAGACTTTGGGAGGGGTATAGCTCATGGGTCACTCTCGCTCTGCTAGATGTCTGCGCGCAACCTAGGGCATCAAGGCGGCAGACACACCCCCCCGGGCGGACAGAGTTTCGTGATCAGTCCCGCCGCTCGCGCTCGGGATGCCAATAGCGCTGCATCATCAGGTAGGTGAACGAGGCCGACCACGTGATCAGCAGGAACCCGTTGAGCGCCTCAAGCCCCACGATCATGCGGATCGGGCCGTAGGGATGGATCTCGCCGATCCCCAGCGTGGTATAGCTGGTCAGCGAGAAATAGAAATAATCCAGCGCCGTGCCCTCGAACACGCCACCGATGCCGCCAAAGCCTTCGAATTGCAGCAAGACCGCATAGGCCACCGCATAAAGGCCGATTTCCAGGATATGGCCGATCATGCAGGCGATGATCACCACCAGAACCCGCTGGCGCGCCCGGATCGGCAGATCGGGCAAAAGCTTGCCGGTGATGCGCAGCACCTCGTAATGGATCAGAACCGTCGCCCCCAGCAGCAATAGCGCGGCCGCAAAGATCGTCAGAAGGATCACAAGGACCTTCCCTCAGACCAGGGTGCCGCGCCCTGCCCTGTCACTCGGCCCATTCCCACGGGCGGGTGAACGCGCCCAGCACATGGCCCACTTCCTCGTCATGCACCACGCCGGTGCGGCTGACACGGGCGACCAGCCCGCGCTTCTTGTCATCCACCACCTCGATGACGCTGGCGTTCAGCCGCGCCTCGTCCAGCGCCGCGTTATAGACGCGGGTGATGGCGCGCTTGCGCAGATCGGGCTTGAAGACCTTGCCCACGGCGGTCTTGGGCAGCTCTGGCAGCACCTCGACGAATTTCGGCAGCGCCGCGCGCTCATGCACATGGATCTTGCAATGCTCGACCAGCTCGGCCCCCGTCACCGTGCCGCCCGCGACAAGCTCGACATAGGCGCAAGGCAGCTCGCCCGCATGGGCGTCAGGCTGGCCGATGGCCCCGGCAAAGGCCACATCCTTATGCGCCAGCAGCGCCTCCTCGATCTCGGCGGGGTCGATGTTATGCCCGCCGCGAATGATCAGATCCTTGGCGCGGCCCGTGATCCACATATAGCCATCCGCGTCGATCCGGCCCAGATCGCCGGTCCGCAGATGCGTGCCGTAATGGTAAAGATCGCGGTTCTTGTCTTCCTCGGTATAGGTATTGCCGGCCCAGACGCCGGGGTTCGAGATGCAGATCTCGCCCACCTCGTCCACCGCGCATTCGACCGGCTCGCCATTCTGCGTCTTGAGGATCTTGACATCCGTATAGGGGAAACGGATGCCCACCGATCCCACCTTCTTTTCGCCGTCCACCGGGTTGACCGACACAAGGCAGGTGGCCTCCGTCAGACCATAGCCTTCCACGATGGTCACGCCGGTTGCTGCCTCGAACCGCTTGAACAGTTCCAGCGGCAAGGGCGCCGAGCCCGAGAACGAGGTCTTCACGCTCGAGACATCCGCATCGACCGGGCGCTGCATCAGCGCCGAAATCGCCGTGGGCACGGTGATGATAAAGGTGATCTTCCAGCGCTCGATCAGCTTCCAGAAATTGTCGAACACCCCCTCGCCGCGATAACCCGCAGGCGTCGGGAATACCACATGCGCGCCCGAATAGATCACCGCCATCATGATCACATGGCAGGCAAAGACGTGGAACAGCGGCAAGGGGCAGATCACGTTGTCCTCGGGCGTATAAAGCAGCGTGCCGCCCAGCCAGCCGTTATAGATGATCCCCGAATAACGATGCTGCGCCACCTTGGGCATGCCAGTGGTGCCGCCGGTGTGGAAATAGGCGGCCACCCGGTCGCCCGCGCTGTCGGCAAAGGCCAGCGTCTTGGGCTGGCGCGCCAGTTCGGCGTTGAAATTCTTGACATCGGCATGGTGGTTGCCGGGGTTCTTTGGGCGCACCAGCGGCACGATCCAGGATTTCGGCGGCGTCAGGTAGCGGTTCAGATCGACCTCAAGCACCGTATGCACGCCGGGTGCATGGCGCACGGCCTCGGCGGTCTTCTGCGCCACATCGGTCTTGGGGAAAGCCTTCAGCGTCACCACCACCTTGGCCTTGGTCTCGCGCAGGATCGCGCCAATCTGCTCGGGCTCCAGCAGCGGGTTGATCGGGTTGATGATCCCCGCGATGGCCCCGCCCAGAATGGTCAGAACCGTCTCGTTGCAATTGGGCAGCACGCAGGCGACGACATCGCCCTCACCGATCCCCAGGCTGCGGAACAGGTTCGCCGCCTGACAGGTTTTTTCATGCAGCTGCGTCCAGTTGAGGGTTTCGGCCTTGTCCGTCGGACCGCTCAGCAGCTGAAACGTGACAGCCTTGCCCAATGGCACCTTGTCGCGCGTCTGGCTCAGCATCTGATAGAGGGTCTTGGGCACCTCGCGTTCGGCCCATGGCATCTCGGTTTCAAGCGCGATCGTATCTGCGACAGATGCAAAACCCATCTCGGTCCTCCCCTATGGGCCGCGATGGCGGCCCGCACCTCATCCTCGGGCGGTAATGTGGAAGGGTTTTCGTCAGGATACAAGGGTTCTGCGG
>JAJLKH010000165.1:0-41569 GCA_033839205.1 Rhodobacterales bacterium
CCATCCGCGAGGGCGCGCCGCGATCCCTTGCCACTGACATGCGGTGCGCCGGGGGGACGGGGTTGAAGTTCCCTCGGCGAAGGCTCAGACAATGGCCGGCAGCAGTGGGAACAGGTCATGACAGCACGCAGCTACGCAGACAGGGTGTCGGGGGTCTTGTTATGTGTGATCACCGTGCTTGTCATTTGCAACGAATGGGGGCTGGCGCGGTGGACGGAACCGGCAAAGCCGTTGCTGGTGCTGCTGGTGGTGCCGATCCTTGCCGCGCAGGTGCGACCGACCCGGCAAGCCTTCGTGGCGGTGGCCGTGCTGCTGAGCCTGGCGCTGGCGGCGACACATCCCGGCTGGCGGGAGATCGCGGTTGACGGGCTGATCACATCGGCCTTTATCGGCGCTTTCTTCACGGCCCTGTCGACGCTGCGCACGGTGGCCGAAACCTCGCCTTCCATTCAGCGCGCCGGCGCCTTTCTGGCCGGTCAGCGCCCCGGTCGGCGCTATGCCGCGCTGACCGCGGGGGGGCAGGCCTTTGCCTTGTTGCTGAACTATGGCTCGCTGCAACTGCTGGGCACGCTGGCCATGGCCAACGCGCGGCTTGAGCCCAACCCCGAGATCCGTAACCACCGGATCCGGCGGATGCTGCTGGCGATCCAGCGCGCTTTTGTCTCGACCTTGCCCTGGTCGCCGCTGTCGTTCGCCGTGGCGATTTCGATCAGCGTGATTCCGGGGACAAGCTGGTCGCAGGCAATGGTGCCGGGGCTGGTCAGTTCGCTGATCCTGGCGGGCATCGGGTGGACGCTGGATGCGGTTTTCAAGCCCCGCCTGGCCGCGGTGCCGCTGCGGACGGAGCCACAGGGCAGCTGGGCCCTGATGCTGCCGCTTCTGGCCTTGTTGTCCGTGCTGGTGGTGTCCGTCGTGGGGCTGGCCCAGTTGACGCAGGTGCGGATCGTGGGGCTTGTCGCGGTTGTCGTGCCCTGTATCGCGCTGGTCTGGATGATCATCCAGCACTGGTCGGACGCGCCGCTGGCCCATGTGGCCGGGCGCATCCGGGACTATGTTCTGAAGGAGCTGCCCGGCTATCGGGGTGAACTGGTTCTGCTGATGATGGCGGGCTATATCGGCACCGTGGGCGCACAGCTTGTGGGGCCATTGATGCTGCGGGCCGGGCTTGACGTGTCGATGCTGCCGGCCTGGATGATCCTGGTTTCCTTTGTCTGGATCATTCCGCTGGCCGGGCAGGCGGGAATGAACCCGATCCTTGCGGTGACCTTGCTGGCCCCGCTGATCCCTGATGCTGCCAGTCTTGGCGTGACGCCCACGGCGCTTGTCGTGGCGCTGACGGCGGGCTGGGCGCTGAGCGGTGCAAGCTCGCCCTTCACCGCGACGACCCTGCTGATCGGACATTTTGCCGGGATCAGTGCGCTGCGCGTGGGGCTGGTCTGGAATGGTGTCTACACGCTGGTTTGCGGTGTCGTACTGTCGGTCTGGGTGCTGATCTACGCCTTCGTGCTGTGACGGGGCCTGGGCACGGTCATTCCTGATCCTTGAGCAGCGCGCATAGCGCGTCCAGCCGGGCGCTTCCCGCGTCTGTCGCGTCCTGTTCGAACGCACGGTAGAGGGTCAGCACGCGCTGGCCCGCCGCGGTCAGGCGCGCGCCGCCGCCACCCGGACCGCCGCGCGTGCTATCCACCAGCGGGTCGCGGAACATCTCGTTCAGGGTGCCGATCAATTGCCAGGCGCGCTTGTAGCTCATGCCCATTTCGCGGCCTGCCGCCGCGATCGACCCGGTGCGGGCGATCCGTTCCAGCAGCTCGGCCTTTCCGGGGCCGATCATCTCGTCGGCGCCAAAGACGATGCGGATGCGCAAGCGGGGGCGATGTGGGTCCTGATCCATGCGGCGACATTCCTATCCGCGCCTGCCGAATGCAAGCGTCACGCGGCCTGACGGCTGCGGCGGCGCTTGCGCCGGGGCAGTGGATCGTTCAGATAGGGACCCTGCCGCAAGGCCGCCGCGCGGTTTTGCGCAGGTGTGAATGGAGCATACCCGATGACCAACCCACAGGCGCCCGCCGCACCGGATCAGTTCGGCCCTGCGCCGGCGTTCACCGCGAAGGTGCGGCCGTGACGCCCGCCGCCAGGCTGGCCGCCGCGGCCGAGGTTCTGGACCGGGTTCTGGCCGGAGAGCCTGCGGAAAAAGCGTTGATCGGCTGGGCGCGGCGCAGCCGCTTTGCGGGGTCCGGCGATCGCGCCGCGCTGCGTGATCTGGTCTTCGACGCGCTGCGCCGCAAACGCTCGCTTGCGGCGCTTGGCGGCGCGATGACGGGGCGCGGCCTGATGCTGGGGCTGCTGCGGGCCGAGGGGCAGGATCCCGATGTGCTTATGACCGGGCAGGGCCATGCGATGCCCCCCCTCAGCCCGGAAGAGCGGCAGGGCGGGCGTGCCCCGGCGGCGGGGGCCGAGGCATGCGACATGCCGGACTGGCTCTGGCCGCTGCTGCTGGACAGCCTGGGGGACAGGGCCGAGGCGATCGCGTCGGTCCTGCAAAGCCGCGCGCCGGTCATGGTGCGGGTCAACCTGGCCAAGGCCAGCCTTGAGCAGGCCATTGCCGCCTTGGCCCGGCAGGGCATTGCCGCGGAGACGGATCCGGTGGCCAGCACCGCGCTCAAGCTTGGCGAGGGCGCCCGCAAACTGGCGCAATCGCAGGCCTACCTGACGGGGATTGTCGAATTACAGGATGGTTCCAGCCAGGCCACAATGGATGAGCTTTCCTTGCCAAGTAGCGGAAAGATATTGGATTATTGCGCGGGTGGCGGGGGCAAGTCACTGGCGATGGCCGCGCGGACAGATGCGCGGATCATGGCACATGATGCGCAGCCGTCCCGCATGAAGGATCTTCCCGCGCGGGCGGCGCGCGCCGGTGCGCGGATCGAGATCATGGATGGCGACGCCCTTGCACAGGCGGTCCCCTTCGATCTGGTGCTGTGTGATGCCCCCTGCAGCGGGTCTGGGGCCTGGCGCCGCGCGCCCGAGGGGAAATGGGGCCTGACACCGCAACGCCTGGCCGAGCTTTGCGCCATTCAGGACAGTATCCTTGAGGCGGCGTCGGCACTTGTGGCGCCGCAGGGCGTTCTGGCCTATGCCACCTGTTCGGTGTTGCGTGACGAGAACGAGGCGCGGCTTGACGCCTTTCTTGCGGCCCATCCCGCGTGGCGGCAGATCGATGTCCGGCGCTGGGATCCGGGCCCCTCGGGGGACGGGTTTTTCCTGGCGCAGCTGCGTCGGGGTTGAAACGCAGATCGAAAATCGCCTTTTGGGCGAAAATTAAGTCCTGATTAAGCTCTGATCTGGCATGCTGTGACGGTGTGATTCGCGGTTCATGTCGGGTGCTAGTGGTTTGAATACGGTAACAAGTGACAGCGCAGGCGGGTCAATGAGGCGCGCATGCGGGCGCATCGTCGCAAATGCGAGGGTTCTGATCCTGCTTGCGGTGTTGTCGCTGGTGCTGGCCATGGGGATCGGTCAACCGGGGCTGGCGCAGCTTTTCCTGGCGGTTGCATCGGTGTTGGGTGCCACGCTGCTGCTGGCCTTCCTGGGGCATCGCGGGCTGGCCCTGGCGGCCACCCGGCGGTCAGGTGCGATCAGGGATCTTGCGGCCCGCGACCTGACACCCTTGATTCTCGCCGACGCGGATGGGGAGGTGACATTCTGCAACCCTGCCGCAGTTGCGCGGTTTGCCCCGCAAGTCGGGCAAACGCTTCAATGGCTGTTCCGTGGTGTGCTGGCCAATCCGGGTCCCCTGCTGTTTCGCCTGCAGGCCAAGGCGGCGACACAGGGGGCTGCGCGCGAGGATGTGGTGATCCGTGGCGGGCATCTGCGTCTTGCCGTGACGCGCCTTGATGGGGGTGTCTTTCTGTGGCGGGCCGAGGATATCGCAAGCCGTCCCGTGGTGGCGCGCGGCATGACCGGCAGCGGGATCGCGATGCTGACGCTGGGCCGTGGGGGGGCGATCCTGTCGATGAATGAGGCTGCACGGTGCCTTGTGGGGGAGCGCGTCAGGTCGATCGATCGCCTGTGTTCCGACTTGCCGTTTCGCCAGGGGCAGATTCACCGTATCGCGACGGCCAATGGGCAGACGCCCTGCCTTGTGGTTGAAAACGAACCGGGCATCGGGCGCCGCGAGGTGTTCCTGCTGCCGATGCCGGATAACGTGAACAGGGGCCAGGGCGATGGCACCGATCTGCAGGAGGGGTGGCGCTTTCTTGATGCCTTGCCGGTTCCGCTGTTGAAGCTGGATCCCGAGGGGGAGGTCCTTCTGTCCAATCGTCCCGCGCGGGAATTGCTGGGATATCGCGACGGTGCGCCGCGCCGGATGTCCGACCTGATGGAGGGGTTGGGGCGCTCGATCGCGGATTGGCTGGCCGAGGCGGCGGTCGGGCGCGCCGGGCCGCATTCCGAGTTTCTGCGCCTGACCCGCACCGATAGCGAGGTCTTTGTTCAGGTCACGCTGAACCGGGTGCAGGATTGCGGCCGGCCTGCGCTGATCGCCGTGCTGTCGGATGCGACAGAGCTCAAGACGCTGGAGGCGCAGTTCGTCCAGAGCCAGAAGATGCAGGCCATCGGCGAATTGGCCGGGGGTGTCGCGCATGATTTCAACAATCTTCTGACAGCGATTTCAGGGCATTGTGACCTGCTGTTGCTGCGTCACGACCAAGGGGATCCGGATTACGGCGACCTTGTGCAGATCCATCAGAATGCCAATCGCGCCGCGGCGCTGGTGGGCCAGTTGCTGGCCTTTTCGCGCAAGCAGACCCTGAGGCCGGAAGTACTGGACCTGCGTGATACGCTGTCTGACCTGACGCATCTGCTGAACCGCCTGGTGGGCGAGAAGATCACGCTGACGCTGACCCATGAACCGGTGCAGCAGGCCGTGCGTGCGGACAAGCGGCAACTGGAACAGGTCTTGATGAACCTTGTCGTCAATGCCCGCGATGCGATGCCCGGCGGGGGCGAGATCCGGATCGAGACCGAGGGGCTTTTATTGCACAAACCGATGGAGCGGGACCGCGTCACGCTGCCGCCCGGCCCCTATGTTTCGGTGAAGGTCACGGATCATGGTCATGGGATCCCGGCCGACAAGTTGCAGAAAGTCTTCGAGCCTTTCTACACGACCAAGCGCACCGGCGAGGGGACGGGGCTGGGCCTGTCCACGGCTTACGGGATCGTCAAGCAAAGCGGTGGCTATATCTTCGTGGACAGCGTGGTCGGGCAGGGAACCTGCTTTACCTTGCTGTTTCCGGGCCATGATCTTGTCGCCCCGCCCGTGGCGCCGGCGCCCGCGGCGGTCCTGTCGGGCAAGGGGCAGCGCCTGGGCGACGGGGTGGTTCTGCTGGTCGAGGATGAAGCGCCGGTGCGGGCTTTTGCCTCGCGCGCGCTGCGTCTGCGCGGCTATACCGTGATCGAGGCGGATTCGGCCGAACAGGCCCTGCGCACGCTGGAGGATTCCACGCTGAGCGTCGATATCTTCGTGACCGATGTGATCATGCCCGGTATGGATGGGCCAAGCTGGGTACGTGAGGCGCTGAAGCAAAGGCCGGATGTGCGGGTGGTTTTCGTCTCGGGCTATGCCGAGGAATCATTCGGAGATGCCCAGGCCAGCATTCCGAATTCGGTCTTTCTGCCGAAACCATTCTCGCTCAACGATCTGACTGAGACGGTAAAGGAACAGTTGCATTGATGCCAATGAGCTGTGTTCGACCGGCACGCGGAACGCCCGTGCGTCAGGCGCCCCGCACGGGGATCGCATCCCACAGTTCGAACTCTTCGGCGCAGACGCGCCGCAGCTTGCGCTCGACTTCTGGCGACAGCTCCAGATCCATTTCGGGCGAGACATTGCTGCGCGGCAGGACGATTCGCATGTCCAGCCGATCCTCGAGGAAACGCAGCAGGCCGGGCTGATCCTCGTAGCGGAACAGGTGATCGATGGCGGTGCCGTTCGGACGGGGTTCCAGGAAGCGGGCCTGGCTGCCCACATTGGCGAAGCCGGGCGTGTCCTTCTGCATGTAGGCCGTGACGAAATCGTCGAAACTGATGTCGAAGGTGGCATTGGGCTTGCCCTGCATGAAAGGGCGCCTGCGGAACCTGTACCAGCTGCCCAGCCAGCTGATCGGCTCGCGCATCACGGCCAGGGTTTCGACCGTGTCGGTCTTGCAGGCCTTTTCGAACATCGGCCGGAAGAAGCGGTTGTAACGGTAAAGCGGGGCATGTTTCAGCTCGGGCGGGTCAAGCACCGCGATGGCGGCATGGGGGGCGAGGGCCTCTTCCCAGGCGGTCGTTCCGGTCTTGGGGACGGAGAGAAAGACCAGACCTTGCTTCCAGAAAACCAGCATGTGACCTCTCTTGCCGCGGGATACCGAACAGTCTTTACAACCTTAAACTACTCCTTAACCAGTTTGGGCAAAAGTGGAACCACGAAAATTGATCTTGAAATGTTCCTGTTTTGGTCTCATAACCAAAAACAAGAACAAGACAGGAACACAGGCAATCGTTGCCGCCCGCGACCGGGTGTGGAATAAGGGGTCATAACAATGGCAATGGCAGATCTTCTTTCAATGGACAGCAAGAAAAACGCGGACAAGCAGAAGGCGCTCGACAGTGCGCTGGCCCAGATCGAACGGCAGTTCGGCAAGGGCTCGATCATGAAACTGGGCGGCGAGAACGTCATGCGCGATATCGAGGCGACCTCGACCGGGTCGCTGGGTCTTGATATCGCGCTGGGGATCGGCGGTCTGCCGAAGGGCCGGATCATCGAGATCTACGGCCCCGAAAGCTCGGGCAAGACCACGCTGACGCTGCATTGCGTGGCTGAAGAGCAGAAGAAAGGCGGTATCTGCGCCTTTGTTGATGCCGAACACGCGCTTGATCCGCAATATGCCAAGAAGCTTGGCGTGAACCTGGAAGAGCTGCTGATCAGCCAGCCCGATACCGGCGAACAGGCGCTGGAGATCGTGGATACGCTTGTGCGTTCGGGGGCGGTCAGCATGGTCGTGGTCGACAGCGTCGCGGCGCTGACGCCGAAAAGCGAACTTGAAGGCGACATGGGTGACAGCAACGTGGGCGTGCAGGCCCGCCTGATGAGCCAGGCCATGCGCAAGCTGACCGGGTCGATCAGCCGCTCGAACTGCATGGTGATCTTCATCAACCAGATCCGGATGAAGATCGGCGTGATGTTCGGCAGCCCCGAGACGACGACGGGCGGCAATGCCCTGAAATTCTATAGCTCGGTGCGTCTGGATATCCGCCGGATCGGTGCGATCAAGGACCGCGACGAGGTTGTGGGCAACGCCACGCGCGTCAAGGTGGTGAAGAACAAGGTGGCCCCGCCCTTCAAGCAGGTCGAGTTCGACATCATGTATGGCGAGGGTATTTCCAAGACCGGCGAGCTGCTGGACCTGGGGGTCAAGGCCGGTGTGGTCGAGAAATCGGGTGCCTGGTTCAGCTATGGCGACGAGCGCATGGGGCAGGGGCGCGAGAATTCCAAGCAGTTCCTGCGCGACAACCCGCAGGTCGCGCTGGAGATCGAGGACAAGATCCGCGCCTCGCACGGGCTTGATTTCCACATGGGTGCCGAGGGCGCGGATGACGAGGACGTTCTGGAAGGCTGACCCGACCAGGCCGCGCGGCTGCGGCACATCCTTCATCTTGAGGCCCGCCCTGACCGGCGGGCCTTTTGCATTTGCGTGACGCACAGCGCCAAGCGCCTGTGGACAGGCGCGCCTGTGCCCGTTACATCAGCGCAAAGCCCGTGACCTTAACGGAAAGTCCGCCCATGCCTACGCTGAATGATATCCGATCGACCTTCCTGTCCTATTTTGCCAAGCAGGGGCACGAGGTTGTGCCATCGAGCCCGCTTGTGCCACGCAATGACCCGACGCTGATGTTCGCGAATTCGGGCATGGTGCAGTTCAAGAACCTGTTCACCGGGGTCGAGCATCGCGACTACAAGCGCGCGACCACGGCGCAGAAATGCGTGCGTGCGGGCGGCAAGCACAATGACCTGGACAACGTGGGCTATACCGCGCGGCATCACACGTTTTTCGAGATGCTGGGCAACTTCAGTTTCGGCGACTATTTCAAGACCGAGGCGATCCCCTTTGCCTGGGAACTTCTGACCAAGGATTTCGACATTCCCAAGGATCGCCTGCTGGTCACGGTCTATCATACCGATGACGAGGCCGCGAACATCTGGAAGAAGGTCGCCGGTCTGTCGGATGACCGCATCATCCGCATTCCCACCAATGACAACTTCTGGATGATGGGGCCGACCGGGCCCTGCGGGCCGTGCACCGAGATTTTCTTTGACCACGGGGATCACATCTGGGGCGGTCCTCCGGGCAGCCCGGAAGAGGATGGCGACCGTTTCGTCGAGATCTGGAACCTTGTCTTCATGCAATACGAGCAGTTCGAGGATGGCAGCCGGCGTGAGCTGGCGGCGCAGTCCATCGACACCGGCATGGGGATCGAACGGGTCGCGGCGCTGCTGCAGGGCACCAATGACAACTATGCGACGGACCTGATCCGCAGCCTGATCGAGGCCAGCGCGCATGTCACCTCGACCGATCCGGATGGTCCGGGCAAGACGCATCACCGGGTGATCGCGGATCATTTGCGGTCGACTTCGTTCCTGATCGCGGATGGTGTGATGCCGTCCAATGACGGGCGCGGTTACGTGCTGCGCCGGATCATGCGCCGCGCGATGCGTCACGCGCATCTTCTGGGCGCGAAGGATCCCGTGATGCATCAGCTGGTGCCGGCGCTGGTGCGCCAGATGGGAGCGGCCTATCCCGAGCTGACCCGCGCCCAGGCATTGATCGAAGAGACGCTGCGCCTGGAGGAAACCCGTTTCAAGCAGACGCTTGATCGTGGTCTGCGCCTGCTGGACGACGAATTGGCCAGCTTGCCGGAGGGCGCGGCGCTGCCGGGTGCGGCGGCGTTCAAGCTGTATGACACATATGGTTTCCCGCTGGACCTGACGCAGGATGCGCTGCGCGAAAAGGGCCGGGCCGTGGATACCGATGGCTTTGATGCCGCGATGGCCGAGCAGAAGGCCAAGGCGCGCGCGGCGTGGTCCGGCAGCGGCGAGGCGGCGGATGCGGCGATCTGGTTCGATATCGCAGAGGCGCATGGGGCCACGGATTTCCTGGGGTATGACACGGAAACCGCGGAAGGCCAGGTGCTGGCGCTGGTGCGCGATGGGGCCGAGGTTGCATCGGCGAAGGCGGGCGAGAGCGTACAGATCGTCATGAACCAGACGCCTTTCTATGCGGAAAGCGGCGGTCAGGTTGGCGATACCGGGTATCTGCGGGGGCATGACCTGCTGGTGCGGATCACGGATACGCGCAAGTCGGCCGGCGTCTTCATCCATTTCGGCGAGGTCGTCGAGGGCGAGATCGTCAAGGGTGGCCATGGCGCGCTGGAGGTGGATCACGCGCGGCGCGCGGCGATCCGGGCGAACCATTCGGCCACGCATCTTCTGCATGAGGCCCTGCGCGAGGCGCTGGGTGATCACGTGGCGCAGCGCGGGTCGCTGAATGCGCCGGATCGGCTGCGGTTCGATTTCAGCCATTCCAAGGCGTTGAGTGCCGATGAACTGACCCGCGTGGCGGAACAGGTCAACGCGTTCATCCGGCAGAACAGCCCGGTCGAGACAAGGATCATGACGCCTGACGATGCACGCGGAATCGGGGCGCAGGCCTTGTTCGGCGAGAAATACGGCGATGAGGTGCGTGTCGTCTCCATGGGGCGTGCCGATACGGGCAAGGGCCATGACGGCAAGACCTGGTCGATCGAACTGTGCGGGGGCACCCATGTGGCGCGCACGGGCGATATCGGTGTCTGCGTGATCCTGGGCGACAGCGCGTCGAGCGCGGGTGTGCGCCGGATCGAGGCGCTGACCGGTGAGGCGGCGGTGGCGCATATGCGCGCCGAGGCGCAGCGCCTGGCGCAGGCCTGTGACACGCTCAAGGCGCAGCCTGCCGATCTGGCGGATCGTTTGCGCGCGCTTCTGGACGAGCGTCGCGCGCTGTCGAACGAGGTGGCGCAACTGCGTCGCGAGCTGGCCATGGCTGGTGGCGCGGGGCAAGGTGCAGCACCAGAAGCCAAGGAAATCAACGGCGTGGCCTTCATTGCTCAGGTGCTGTCGGGGGTGTCGGGCAAGGATCTGCCTGCGCTGATCGACGAGCACAAGCAGCGGATCGGGTCGGGCGCGGTCCTTCTGATCGCGGATGCCGATGGCAAGGCCGCGGTGGCGGCTGGTGTGACCGCGGACCTGACAGGCCGCGTGTCGGCGGTGGACATGGTGCGCGCGGCGGTGCCGGCGCTGGGTGGCAAGGGTGGCGGTGGCCGGCCCGACATGGCGCAGGGTGGCGGTGCGGATGCGTCGAAGGCAGCCGAAGCGATCGCCGCTGTCGAAGCGATGCTTGGCGCCTGAGGGAGAGATCAGATCATGACAGTTTATATCATCGCGCGGATCGAGGTGACGGATCCTGAGGATTACAAGACCTATGCCAGCCAGACGGTCGCGATGGCCGAAAAGGCGGGTGGCACCTTTCTGGTGAAGGGCGGACCGATGGTCCAGGTCGAAGGACAGGGCCCCGACCGTCATGTGGTCATCAGCTTTCCCACGCGGGAACAAGCGCTTGCGTGGTATAATTCACCCGAATACCAGGCGATCCTGCCGATCGCCCTGCGCAGCAGCCGCCGCGATCTTGTGATCGTGGACGGGATCTGAAGAAGGAAAAGACCGATGAGCGCACTCTGGATTGCCCATGTGACCGTGACCGACCCCGAGGCCTATGGGCGTTATGCGCAGCTGGCGGGCCCCGCCATTGCCAAACATGGCGGCGCCTTCATTGCGCGCGGCGGGCGGTTCGTGCAGCTTGAGGGCAAGGAGCGCCCGCGCAACGTGGTGGCGCGCTTTCCTTCGGTCGAGGCGGCGGAAGCCTGCTATCACTCGCCGGAATACCAGGAGGCGCTGAGCCATGCGCGGGGTGCGTCCGAGCGCGAGTTGGTGATCGTCGAGATCACCGAATAAGGCAACCGGTCTGGTGCCAACTGGACCGGGACGGCGCGCGCCCTAGCTTTCGGCTAACCCTATCGAAAGCTTGTGTCATGCTGTCCCGGATCGCCGCGCTTCTTCTATGTCTTTTTCCAACATCGCTTTGGGCCAATGACTGGGATGCGCTGCGCGCGCCCGGTGCCATCGCGCTGATGCGTCACGCCATCGCGCCGGGCGGGGGCGATCCCGCAGGGTTCGTTCTGGGCGACTGTTCCACGCAGCGTAACCTGGATGGTCGCGGGCGCGCGCAGGCGCGCCGGACGGGCGAGGCGTTGCGGGCCGAGGGCATTGCATTCGATCAGGTCTGGTCAAGCGGCTGGTGTCGCTGCGTGGATACCGCGCGCCTGCTGGACATGGGACCGTTCGAGGTGCGCCCCTTCCTGCATTCCTTCTTCGGTAATCGCGCGGACGGTCCCGAACAGACACGTGAGGCGTTGGCGGCGATCGCGTCGCAGCCCAAGGATGCGCGGCTGTTGCTGGTGACCCATCAGGTCAATATCTCGGCGCTGACCGGCGTTGTGCCAGGATCGGGCGAGATCATCGTGGTTCAGCGCAGGCCAGATGGCGGGCTGGAGGTGACAGGGCGCGTGAGTATCGCGCCCTGACACTTTGATTTTACTTGGCTTTCGCGTGGCGTTTGCGTTCGTGCGGATCCAGGTAGCGCTTGCGCAGGCGGATCGCGTTGGGCGTCACTTCGACCAGTTCATCATCGTCGATATAGGCGATGGCCTGTTCCAGCGTCATCGTGATCGGCGTGGTCAGGCGCACTGCTTCATCCGTGCCGGAGGCGCGGACGTTGGTCAGTTTCTTGCCCTTCAGCGGGTTCACGTCGAGGTCGTTGTCACGGCTGTGTTCGCCGATGATCATGCCCTCGTAGACATCGGCCTGCGCCCCGATGAAGAGACGCCCGCGTTCTTCGAGGTTCCACAGCGCGTAGGCGACGGAGGTGCCGTTTTCCATCGAGATCAGCACGCCGGCGCGACGGCCGGGGATGGCGCCCTTGTGGGGGGCCCAGCTGTGGAACACGCGGTTCAGAACGCCGGTGCCGCGCGTGTCGGTCAGGAATTCACCGTGATAGCCGATCAGGCCGCGCGAGGGCACGAGGGCGATGATGCGGGTCTTGCCGGCACCTGCAGGCTTCATCTCGACCAGTTCGCCCTTGCGGGTGCCGGTCACCTTTTCGATGACCGCGCCCGAATATTCGTCATCCACGTCGATGGTGACTTCTTCGATGGGTTCCAGACGCTCGCCATCGGGGCCTTCGCGGAACAGAACCTGCGGGCGTGAAATGCTGAGTTCAAAGCCTTCGCGGCGCATGTTCTCGATCAGGACGCCCATCTGGAGTTCGCCGCGACCGGCCACTTCGAAGGCTTCGCCACCCGGAGTGTCGGACACCTTGATGGCGACGTTTGATTCCGCCTCTTTCATCAGGCGCTCGCGGATCACGCGCGATTGCACCTTCTTGCCGTCGCGACCGGCCAGCGGGCTGTCGTTGATGCCGAAGGTCACGGTGATCGTGGGCGGATCGATCGGCTGGGCGGGCAGGGGCACGTCCACGGCCAGGGCGCAGATCGTATCGGCCACGGTGGCCTTGGTCATGCCTGCGATGCTGACGATATCGCCGGCAACGGCTTCGTCGATGTCCTGCTGGCTGAGGCCGCGGAAGGCCTGCACGCGGGTCACGCGGAACTGTTCGATCTTCTGGCCGATGCGCGAGAGCGCCTGCACGGTGGCGCCGACCTTGAGGCGACCCGATTCGACGCGACCGGTCAGCAGACGGCCCACGAAGGGATCGGACCCAAGGGTGGTGGCCAGCATGCGGAAGGGTTCATCCGCGTGTTTCTGCTGCTTGGGGGCCGGCACGTGGCGCACGATCAGGTTGAACAGCGCCGCCAGATCCTTGCGCGGGCCCTTGAGGTCGGCATCGGCCCAGCCGGAGCGGCCCGAGGCGTAGAGATGAGGGAAATCCAGCTGGTCCTCGTTGGCGCCGAGGTTGGCGAAGAGGTCAAAGCATTCGTCCAGCGCGCGATCGGGCTCGGCGTCGGGCTTGTCGACCTTGTTCAGCACCACGATCGGGCGCAGACCCAGGGCAAGTGCCTTGGAGGTCACGAATTTTGTCTGGGGCATCGGACCTTCGGCGGCGTCGACCAGAAGCACCACGCCATCCACCATCGACAGGATCCGCTCGACCTCGCCGCCGAAATCGGCGTGGCCGGGGGTGTCGACGATGTTGATGCGCGTGCCTTTCCATTCGACCGAGGTGGCCTTGGCCAGAATCGTGATGCCACGCTCGCGTTCCAGGTCATTGCTGTCCATGGCGCGTTCGGTCGTTGCCTGGTTTTCGCGATAGGTGCCCGACTGCTTGAGCAGCTCGTCCACCAGCGTTGTCTTGCCGTGGTCCACATGCGCGATGATGGCGATATTTCGCAGGTCCATTGTCTGTCCTTTGGGGAAGTTTGGCGGCGGGGTACATGACACTTGGCAAAAAGACCAGACGCAAAGGGCCGCAGCCCCCCGCAGAAGCGATTTTCTGCGTTGCAGCGTGTCGATCCTGCCGCCTGTCGCGGCTAGCCGGGATCGCGGCTGTGCAGGATCATCAATTCGCCCAGGTTTTCGCGCGTGATGTAGCCCATGGCGCGCCCCTCTGGCGTGCAGATGGCGATGGCGCTGGCCTGGGCGCTGTGCATCTGGTCCAGCACATGGGTCAGCGGCAGGTGTGGCGCGAGGCAGGGCAGCGGTTCAAGCGCCACCGCGTCGAGGCTGGTCATTTGTGCCGCCGGATCACCGAGGCTGGAGAAAATGGTATTTCGCGTCAGCAGCCCGATAGGCCGATCATCATGGTCCAGCACCGGGAACTCGTGCTGGGTCGTGCGGATCAGCGCCTGTCCTGCCGCTTGCAGCGTGTCATCGGGGCGCAGCGCCTCGTAGGAGGTGATCATCGCATCGCTGGCGCGAAGACGGCGTGACAAGGCGCGCATCGAGACATCCTGCGCCTCGGCCCCTGCCGCGATGAAGATGAAGACGCCGATCAGGACCAGCATGGGATTGCCCCAGACCAGTCCGAGGAAACCCATGGCGAAGGCCAGCATCCGTCCGGCGCCTGCCGCGATCTCGGTCGCGCGGACCCGGTTCAGGCGTGTGGCGAGCGCCGCGCGCAGCACCCGGCCGCCATCCATCGGAAAGGCGGGCAGCAGGTTGAAGACGGCCAGAAACAGGTTCACGCCTGCGAGCCGGCCCAGAAACCCCTCGATCGTGCCACCGGACAGCATCATGTCATCGACCGGCGGCATGCGCCCGCCCAGCGCCAGCATCAGCAGCGCCCAGATCACCACGTTCACTGCAGGCCCCGCCAGCGCCACGGTGATTTCCTGCCGGGGGTTTTCGGGCATCCGTTCCAGCCGGGCCAGCCCGCCGATGGGCAGCAGCGTGATGTCTGGGGTCTTGATCCCGTAGCGGCGCGCGGTCAGGGCATGGCCGAACTCATGCGCGACGACACAGGCGAAAAGGGCAAGGATGAAGATCACGTTCTCGACTGCGGCGGGCAGGCCGCCCGCGCCATAACCCACGATCCCGATCCAGATCAGGATCAGGAAGAAGGTGGCGTGAACGCGCAACTCGGAACCGAACAACCGTGCGATGGGGAAAGACCATGCCATGGGCAGCACCTTCCGTCGGTCGTCATGTCAAACGCCCGCACCTTGCGGCGCGGGCGGTATCATCTGGTCAGAACGGGATTTCGTCGTCGATGTCGCGCGATGGGGCGCGTCCGCCGCCGCCGCCACCGCCGCCCTGCGAGGGGCCGCTGTCATAGCCGCCGCCGTAGTCGCCGCCGTAATCACCGCCGCCGCCTGCGCCGTAGTTGCCGCCGCCGCCGCCGCTGCCGGAGGGGCCGTCAAGCATGGTCAGGTTGCCGCTATAGGGGCGCAGAACGACCTCGGTCGTGTAGCGGTCCTGACCGCTTTGGTCCTGCCACTTGCGGGTTTCAAGCTGCCCTTCGATATAGACCTTGGAGCCTTTCTTCAGAAAGCGTTCGGCCACACCGGCCAACGCCTCGTTGAAGATGGCGACGCTGTGCCATTCGGTGCGTTCCTTGCGTTCGCCCGAATTGCGATCCTTCCAGGTCTCGGACGTGGCGATGCGCAGGTTGCACACCTTGCCGCCGTTCTGGAAGGTGCGCACCTCGGGGTCGCGACCCAGGTTGCCGATCAGAATTACCTTGTTCACCGAGCCGGCCATGCCTGTCTCCCTCGAATCTCTGTCAGATGCGCGACCCTGTGGATCACGTCCTCTGTTTTCCTGCAACATGGTTAAAACAGGCCTAACGGCGGAACGGAAGCGGAAAACGGCCCGTGGGTGCCCGCGTGGCGGCGCATAAGGCGACAAAGGCTGGATTCCCATGCCCGGACAGGTATAGTGTCCGGCGGTAACCGTGGGGCTGACAGAGATGTACAAGACCATTGCAGGCGCCGTGATCATGGCCCTAGGCTTGGGTGGCGCCGTTCAGGCCGATGTTCTGTCAAGCCAGTCGCGCGTCAAGCTTTTCGCTTCGCAGACGCGCGTTCTTGATACCCGGGCCAGCCAGCAATACAATTCATCCGTGCGTTTGCAGCCGCCATCGGTGAACACGCCGACGAAATGGGGCAATGGCAGCGGGCAGGCTTATGACGGGCGTTATACCGGGCCTTACCTCGCGATGGCGCGGGATGCCGCGCGCCGCCACGGGGTGCCGGAGGATCTGTTCCTGAAGCTTGTGCAGCAGGAATCGGGCTTCAATCCCAAGGCCCGGTCGCACAAGGGCGCGCTGGGTCTGGCGCAGCTGATGCCGGAAACCGCGCGTGTGCTGCGCGTCGATCCCATGGATCCCTACCAGAACCTTGATGGCGGCGCGCGCTACCTGATGCAGCAGTATCGCGCCTTCGGCAATTGGCGGCTGGCGCTGGCGGCCTATAACGCGGGGCCGGGGGCGGTGCAGAAACATGGCGGCGTGCCGCCCTTCCGCGAGACGCAGAACTACGTCCGCGTCATCTGGGGCGGCTAGGGCCGCAGCGCGGGGCGGTCTTCGGGGCCGCTGTAGTGCCGTTCCACCCGAGCCACGCGCAGGCTGTAATGCGTGTACCAGCGATCCTGTCCCAGTTGTTGCGCCACAAGATGCTGGGCATCGGCCTTCCATGCGAGGATCGAGGCCTCATCGCGCCAATAGCTGACGGTGATGCCAAGCCCGCCTTCGTCCCGCGTGCTTTCCATGCCGATGCATCCGGGGCTGGCGAGGGCCATGTCGCTCATCCGGGCGGCCATCGCGGCATAGCCATGATCGCCATCGGCCCGCTGCGCCGTGAAGATCACGGCGTAATAGGGCGGATCGGGCAGCGGGGCAAAGCCGGACAAGGGGCTGTTCCGATCTATTCCGCGGCGATCTGGATGACCGGTTCCATCGTGGCCAGTTCCGCATCGGACAGGTGGCACTTGATCTGATGGCCTTCGGCCAGATGGCGCACGGGCGGCACCTCGCGTTCGCACAGACCGCCGGGCACGCGCGATTTCCAGCGGCAGCGCGTCTGGAAGGGGCAGCCCGGTGGCGGGTTCATCGCCGAGGGGATATCCCCCTCGAGCACGATGTGCTTTTTCTGCACCCTCGTGTCGGCGATGGGCACGGCGGACAGAAGCGCCTCGGTATAGGGGTGGTAGGGCGGGCTGAAGACCTGGTCGGTGCTGCCCAGTTCCACCACATGGCCCAGGTACATCACCATCACCCGGTCGCTGAGATAGCGCACGATGCTGAGGTCATGGCTGATGAACAGCAGCGTTGTGCCATGTTCGCGCTGGATTTCCATCAGCAGATCGGTCACCGCCGCCTGGACCGAGACATCCAGCGCCGAGACCGGCTCGTCCGCGACCACGATCCGCGCATCACCGGCAAAGGCGCGGGCGATGCCCACGCGCTGCTTTTGCCCGCCGGACAGTTGGCGCGGCATGCGGTCGGCAAAGGCGCGCGGCAGCTTCACAAGGTCCAGCAGTTGCAGCATGCGGTTGCGGCGTTCTTCCTCGGTCTCGCCCACGCCGAAGATTTCCAGCGCGCGGATGATCTGTCGGCCCACGGTCATCGAGGGGTTGAGCGTGTCGAAGGGGTTCTGGAACACCATCTGCACATCGGCGACGGTCTTGGTGTCCCGATCCTGGATCGGGATGCCGCCGATGCTGTTGTTGTCCAGCAGGATCTGGCCGTCGGTCGCGGTCTCCAGCCCCATGAGAACCTTGGCAAAGGTGGACTTGCCGCAACCGGATTCGCCAACGATGGCCAGCGTCTCGCGCTCGCGCGCCTCGAAGCTCAGGGTTTCGTTGGCCTTCACAACCTTGGTGGCGCCGCCGCCGAACAGCTTGCTTGCGGCCACCTCGTAATATTTCTTGAGGTTGTCCATCTTGAGGACGACCTTGCCGATTTCGCCCTTCTGCTTGACCTCGGCCTTGGCGGGGGGCGCGGTCCAGTCGATTTCGGTAAAGCGCAGGCAGCGGGTCTCGTGGGTAGCTGCCTCATCCACCGGGGCCATCTTGATATAGCCCTGGTCACAGCGACCGGGCTGGAAGTAGTCGCAGCGCGGCCCGAAGTTGCAACCATCGGGGCGTTCATGGGGCAGGGGGAAATTGCCCGGAATCGCGATCAGCGGGCTTGCGTTCTTGTCCGCGCCAGGCAGCGGGATCGACCGGAACAGCGCCTGGGTATAGGGGTGGCGCATCTTGTCGAAGACATCGGTGATGCTGCCGCGCTCGACCGCCTCGCCGGAATACATCACGCAGATGCGGTCGCAGGTTTCCAGCACGAGGCCCAGGTTATGGCTGATGAACAGCATCGAGGTGCCGTATTTGCGCCCCAGGTCCTTGACCAGTTCCACGATCGCCGCCTCGACCGTCACATCCAGCGCGGTGGTGGGCTCATCAAGGATCAGCAGCGCCGGTTTCGACATCAGCGCCATGGCGATGACGATGCGCTGCTGCTGGCCACCTGACAGCTGGTGCGGATAGGCGCGCAGGATGCGCTCGGGGTCGGGCAGTTTCACATCGCGGATCACCTGCAACGCGCGCTCTTCGGCCTCTTTCTCGGAAATGCCTTCATGGATCATAGGCACTTCCATCAGCTGCTTGCCGATACGCATCGCCGGGTTCAGGCTGGCCATGGGTTCCTGGTAGATCATCGCGATCTCGTTGCCGCGGATGTCGCGCAGCTCTTCCGCCGACATGGCGCCAAGATCGCGGCCCTTGAACTTGATCGACCCGCCCACGATACGCCCGTTCACGCCCAGGTCCTGCATGACCCCCAGCGCCACGGTGGATTTGCCGCAGCCGCTTTCGCCGACAAGGCCCACGGCCTCGCCCGGCTGCACGGTGACCGAGAAATCCATGACGGCCGGGATTTCGCGCAGCCGCGTGAAGAAGGAAATCGACAGCTTGTCGATCTCGAGGATCGGCCCGTCATGGTCCCATTTCGCCATCGCTCGTCTCTCCTGTTCCCTGACCGTCTGGTTCTTCTTGCGTCAAATATCCCGGGGGGTCCGGGGGGCTGGCCCCCCGGCCTGTCGTCTTGTCAATCGCGCAGGCTTTCCTCGCGCAGCCCGTCCGCCAGCAGGTTCAGCCCCAGCACAAGGCTCAACAGCGCCATGGCGGGCGGCAGGGCCGGATGCAGGTAGATCGACAGAAGCTTTCGGCCCTCGTTGATCGTGCTGCCCCAGTCGGGGCTTTCCGGGCTGAGGCCCAGGCCGAAGAAGCCCAGGGTGCCCAGAAGGATCGTGGTATAGCCGATGCGCAGGCAGAAATCGACGATCAGCGGGCCGCGCGCATTGGGCAGGATTTCCCACAGCATGATGTACCAGGGGCCTTCGCCACGGGTCTGGGCGGCGGCCACGTAGTCGCGGGTCTTGATGTCCATCGCAAGGCCCCGCACGATGCGGAACACGGTGGGCGAGTTGACGAAGACCACCGCCACGAAGACCACCAGAAGGTTCGGCGGAAAGCTGATCAATCCAAGCGGATCCGCATCCCAGGCGATCCCCAGATAGACCCAGAGCCCGATCACCAGCGTCAGCGCCACGTAAAGATTGCGCTTCGACGGTTGCGTGAAGAAGCGCGAGTTGAACAGGATCGTCAGGAAGATGATCGGGAAGAGGAACAGGATACCGGCCATGTAGACGGGGATGCCCGTCAGCACGATTTCCGGCGTGACCAGCAGATAGAACAGCAGGATCACCGGGAAGGCCAGGATCAGGTTCGCCAGGAACGACAGGAAGGTGTCCAGCCTGCCGCCGTAATATCCCGCAGGCAGGCCCAGGGTGATCCCCACCATGAAGGCGAAGAGCGTGGCGAAGGGGGCGATCTTCATCACCTCCCATGCGCCGACCACCATGCGGCTGAAGACGTCGCGCGCCAGGTTGTCACCGCCCATCAGGTAATAGGGGTAAAGGCCCAGTGCCTCGGCATCGGGGACGGGCGTGCCGGGCACCTTGTTCTTCAGCCCCGAGATCTGCGAAAGCGTGTCATGGGTCACGATCCAGCCGAAGGCGCCGCCGAAGATGCCGGTATAGACCCAGAACATCACCAGGGCGAAACCGGTCATGCCGATCACGCTGTCGAAGAGTTTGCCGTAAAGCCCCAGCCGCCGCTTGTAGAACAGCGACAGGGCGAATGTCACGACAAGGGCGATCCAGACAGGGGTGAACTGTGTCAGGATGCGGGTGATGATCTCACCCCAGCCAAGAGGGTCCATTGTCCCTGTCCTCCTATGACACGCTGATGCGCGGGTTGAGATAGACGTAGCCGACATCCGAAATCAGCTGCGTCACCAGCACCACGATCACGGATACGACCGAGACACCGAGCAGCAGCTCGATGTCGTTATTGCCGGCGGCCTGCACCAGCACCCAGCCGAAGCCCTTGTAATTGAACAGGGTTTCGACGATCACCACGCCGTTCAGCAGCCAGGGAAACTGAAGCATGATTACCGTGAAGGGCGCGATCAGCGCGTTGCGCAGCGCGTGTTTCACGACGATATCGCTGAACTTGACGCCTTTCAGGCGGGCGGTGCGGATATATTGCGCGGTCATCACCTCGGCCATCGAGGCGCGGGTCATGCGGGCAATATAGCCCATTCCGTAGAGCGCGATCGTCAGCACCGGCAGGAAGAAATTGTTGAAAGTGGCATCTTCCATCGCGCTGGTGGCGGTTCCGTTGAACCACTTCAAGCCGACGGCGGAGGATGCGAAGACCGCGATCAGGATCACGCCCGAGACATATTCGGGTGTTGCCGTGGTGGTGATGGCGAAGGTCGAGAGGGTCCGGTCCGTGCGCGACCCCTCGCGCATGCCGGCTAGCACGCCCACCAGCAGCGCCGAGGGCACCATCAGCACCATCACCCAGAACATCAGTTTGCCGGTCAGGGCCAGCCGGGTTGCGATGATGCCGCTGACATCTTCCTTGAAGACGGTCGAAAAGCCCCAGTCACCTTGCAGGATGCCGCAGAACCGTGGCGCCGCGGCCAGAACCTCGGGGGCGACGGTGCCTTCGACGCAGCGGCCCCGCATGCCGTCATCGACCTCGACCGTCCAGCCCGGCAGCACGCCCAGCCATTGCCCGTATTTGACGGGCAGGGGGTCAAGATACCCGTTGCGCCCCAGGTAGCTGGCGACCTCGGCATCGCTCATGCGGAAGTTGCCCTGGGTCTTGGCCAGTTTTTCAAGGTTGGGGTAGAGGTTCGTCATGAAGAAGACGATGAAGGTCAGGCAGAGTGCCGTCAGGATCATGATCCCGAGTCGGCGCAAGATGAACAGGCCCATGCTGTGCCCCCTGGTTTAGGTGCCCGCGGTGATCCGGGCCTCGGCAGGTCTTTTGTGACCTGTCCTTGTTTTGTCGGCGCGAATGGTCGTTCCGGGCCGCTTTCGGCCTGCGGAGGTTGAACCGCGCCCCCGTTCGGGGGGCGCGATCCTTCAGGTCGGGCCGATCAGGCGGCCATGCCCCATTTGTAGTGATGATGCTCGAAGGCGATGTGCATGTCGGCACCCATCACGCCTTCGCGCATGTGGCGATAGAGCGAACGCCAGTAGGGCTGGATCGTCACGCCTTCTTCCTGGATCAGGGCCTGCATCTTGGCGCTGACTTCGCGGCGCTTGTCGGCATCCGCGATCGACAGGGCCTCTTCCAGCAGGGCGTCGAATTCGGCGTTGGACCAGCCGAATTCGTTCCAGGCCTCACCCGAGCGGTAGGCCAGGGCCAGGATCTGCACACCCAGCGGGCGGTGGTTCCAGTTGGTCGAGCTGAACGGATATTTCGTCCAGTCGTTCCAGAAGGTAGACCCGGGCAGGATGGTCCGCTTCACGTTGAAGCCCGCATCGCGCAGCTGGGCCGCCACGGCATCGGTGGTGTTGCGGCGCCAGTCGTCGTCGATCGAGATGATCTCATGCTCGAAATCGGCCATGCCGGTTTCATCCAGAAGCGCCTTTGCCGCGGCGGGGTCGTATTTCTGCGGCGGCAGTTCGGCATATTCGGGATGCACGGGCGCGACATGGTGGTTTTCGGCCGGGATGCCAAGGTTGCCATAGCCCAGTTCAAGGCAGACGGCATTGTTGACGGCCATCTGGATCGCCTGGCGGACGCGCTTGTCCTCGTAGGGGCGCACGCCGTTGACTTCGGCCAGCTGGTTCGGACGCACCACGATGGTGGCGCCGGTCACGACCTCGGACTTGATCAGGCCAAGACCGTCCATGATCTCGATGAATTCACCCACGGATTCATGCAGCATGTCCACTTCTTCGGATTCGAGCGCTGCCAGCCAGGCGGCGCTGTCCGTGCCGAAGTCGATATATTCGATCCGGTCCAGATAGGGCCCGCCATAGACATCGGTGCCCCACCAGGTGTGGCCATCGGCCTTGACCAGCGTGCATTTCACGCCGACTTCCAGCTCTTCGATGACATAGGGGCCGGTGCCGACGTTCTGGATCGCATCGGGGTTGTAGGAGCTGTGCACCACGGCTGCCGGATAGTCCGAGAAGCCGGGGATGATCGAGATGTCGGGGCGCGGCAGGGTCAGCTTGACCGTGTGGCTGTCCACGACGGTGATCGCGCCATCGGCGGCCTTGTTGGTGGCATCGTCGATCAGCGCGCTGACGCGGCCAGCCATCGAGTTGCCTTCCACGTCACGCTCGCACCAGCGGGTCAGGTTGCGGGCCACATCCTCGGCGGTGAAGTCGTCGCCATTGCTCCACTTCACGCCCTTGCGCACGTTCAGCACGTATTCGGTGGCGTTGTCGTTCACGGTCCAGCTGTCCAGCAGCATGCCGCGGATCGAGCCGTCATTGTTGTATTCGACCAGGTATTCCAGTGTGCCGCGGGTCTGGTTGGCGATTTCCGACCAGTCGGCTGTGCGGGTGTCCTTGAGGGCGCGCACGCTCATCTGGCAGCGCAGCGTGCCGCCCATCGGCGGGGTCGCCTGCGCCTGTGCCGGCGTGCCAAGCCCACCCAGCGCATAGGCCGTGGCTGCGGCCACGCCAAGACCGGTGGTACGGGCAAGGAATTCGCGGCGGCTGAGTTTGCCGGCCTTGAACTCTTCCGCATACATCACCGCGGCCTTGTGCACGGGTTGGCCCTTGAAGGTCATATCGTTCATTTTCAACTCCCTGTTGCTTTTACGAGGCTGATCGGTCGACAGCCTGCCAGCCTGCATTATCCTTTGCAGTTTTCTGACCGCGTTCGCGCTTCATCCCTTCGGGCATTCGGCACCAGAACGGCCTTTGCGTCAACGCATGGTTTCGGCATTCTGCGTGCGAAAACCGACATCGACCTTCAACAAAAACGACATCGATGTCGCTTGCAAGCCATAAACGCGACAGTCGCGTCAATTTTACGGAAAGCTGCGCCGCGCGGATGGCGCAACGGGCCATGGGGCAAAACCGCCATTCCGGCAGATGGGCCGCATCCTTTCAGGGCACTGCCGCAACCTGGGGGGCGGTCAGAGCGGCGCGCCAACCCGGCCTGTCGCGGGCCTTGGCGCGGCTGGCGCGCTGTCCTGCCGCTTTGCCACGCGCCGCAGGTTGCTGGGGGACTGGCCCGTATGGTGCTGGACGAAACGCGAGAAATAGGCCGCACTGCTGAAATTCAGGCTTTGACCGATTTCCTGCAAGGGGCGGTTGGTGGTTTCGATCTGGTCGCGCGCCGCATAGAGGCTGCGTTGGGTCAGGATCTCTGCCGCCGTCAATCCCGAGGCCTCGCGGCAGGACCGGGTGAGGTGGGTGGGCGTGACGCCCAGCTCATGCGCGTAATCGCCCATCAGTTTCGGGCTGGCATAGTCGCGCGCGACCATCGCGCAATAGGCCTGCACAAGGCGGTGCGCGGCGGATATCCGCGGCATGTCATCCGCATGTTCCAGCATTTGCCGCCGCATCCAGACGGACAGCAGGATCGAGTGAGCGCGCATCGCCTCGTCGAAATGGGGGCGGTTGCCGGATTGCTCGCGCTGCATGATGTCCAGGATGCTGGAAATTTCCGCCTGGGCCTGCACGTCGCGAATGCGCAGATGCTGCGGCTCTTCCGGCAGGCCGAGATCATGGGCGCGTGGCAGATGCAGAGCAAGGCCGAAACCCTGTTTGCCCAGATCCAGTGCAAGAAGCGTATGGGCGGGCACAAATACCGCGTTATGGGTGCCAATGCCGCTGCGCAGCCCCTGCAGGATCATGCGGCCCTGGCCGCGTGTGATCCACAGCAGGATGTCGTGATCGTGGCTGTGCAACTGTTCGAGCCGCCAGGCCGTGCCACGGGCCATCTGCGCGATGCTGCCGATACGAATGCCGCCCGCGCTTTTTGCGGGTGCCGTCGAGCCTTGATCCGGTTTCGTGCTGATGGCCTGCATGGATACCGTTCCGTTCGCGTCTTTCTGCGCCCGTTGCGCCTGTGCGGCGCGCGCATCCGGCGCGCGTTCGCCGGTCGAGATTAGCAACAGCCCAGTTCCCGTTAAAGGGGAGTGGTTGAAAAAAGACAAGTTTCGCCGATGTCAGGCAGGAACTGGCCGATAAGCGATCCAGCTGCGCATACGGGCGCGGAACCAGGTGCGCTGGCGCTTGGCGAATTGCCGCGTGGCGATGGTTGCGGCCTCGCGGGCGGCGTCGAGGCTTATCTCGCCGCGCAGATGCGCGATCAGTTCGGGGGCGCCGATCGCCCTGGCGGACAGATCGTCGGGGTTCCAGCCCGCAAGATTTGCCCGCGCCTCATCCAGCGCGCCCGAGGCCAGCATCGCATCGAAGCGGTGCGCGATTCGCGCGTTCAACCAATCCTTGGGGGCGTCGAACAGGATCGGCGTGGTCTGCGCCAGCGGCAGCAGGGGGGGCGGTGTGCTGTCCTGCCAATCGGCCAGCGTGCGCCCGGTGCCGCGCCAGACTTCCCAGGCGCGTTGCACCCGCATCGGATTGCGCTGGTCCAGACGGGACAGCGTGACGGGGTCCAGATCGGCGAGCAGCGCCTCAAGCCCGCCTTCGCGCAGGCGCGCGGTGGCCTCGGCGCGCAGGCCGTCGGGCAGGGCGGGGATCTCGGCCAGCCCTTCGGTCAGGGCGGTGAAATAGAGCCCGGTTCCCCCCACAATGATGGGACGAGGGCCATCGCGCAGCAGCGGCGCCACCTCGCGCAGCCAGTGGCCCACCGAATAGGCCGCATCGCCCGGCACGTGGCCATAGAGAAGATGGGGCGCGCGCGCCTCTTCCTGCGGGGATGGGCGCGCGGTCAGCACGCGCCAGTTGGCGAAGACCTGGATCGCATCGGCATTCACAATCACGCCGCCCTGCGTTTCTGCGATCCTGAGGGCCAGGGCGGATTTGCCGCTCGCGGTGGGGCCTGCGATCAGCACGGGGCGGTCGGCGGGAATGTCTGTCAGATCGGGCATGGTCATGCCCCGGCTGTAACCGCAATCAGGCGAAATCGCAAAGGCGGTGCATCTCGGATTGAACCCGCCCGCGTTTTGCGACATTTTGCGCGCGACCTGCACAAGCCGAACGGAGCCCCCATGTCAGACCAAACCGACACCCAGCCCATGCCGCCTGTGCAGACCAAGTTCCGCCGCGTGATGCTGAAGATTTCGGGCGAGGCGCTGATGGGGGACCAGGGATTCGGCCTGCATCCGCCCACCGTCCAGCGCATCGCGCAGGAGGTGAAGTCAGTGCATGACCTGGGCGTCGAGATCTGCATGGTGATCGGTGGCGGCAACATCTTTCGGGGGCTGCAGGGCAGCGCCCAGGGGATGGAGCGGACGACCGCGGATTACATGGGGATGCTGGCGACCGTGATGAACGCGCTGGCGATGCAATCCTCGCTGGAGGCGTTGAATATCCACACGCGGGTCATCAGCGCGATCCCGATGGATCAGGTCTGCGAGCCCTACATCCGCCGCCGCGCGGTGCGCCATCTTGAGAAAAAGCGCGTGTGCATCTTTGCGGCAGGCACCGGCAACCCCTATTTCACCACTGACACGGCCGCGACCTTGCGGGCCAATGAAATGGCCTGCGAAGCGATCTTCAAGGGCACCAAGGTGGATGGCGTCTATGACAAGGACCCCAAGAAACACGGGGATGCGAAACGGTATGATCGCGTGACCTATGACGAGGTGCTGGCCCAGCATCTGGGCGTGATGGACGCCAGCGCCATTGCGCTTGCGCGCGACAACAACCTGCCGATCATCGTCTTCTCGCTGGACGAGCCCGGCGGTTTCAAGGGGATCCTGGCAGGCCGGGGCACCTATACAACCGTACACGGTTGAGGCTAGATAGACCAAACCCGGATCAAAACCGGGGCGTTACAAGGGAAATGCACGATTATGTCTGACGAAGAGTTCGAGATCGATACCGATGACCTTGAGCGGCGGATGGATGGCGCCATGGCGGCGCTGAAGACCGAATTCGCCTCGCTGCGCACGGGCCGTGCCTCGGCCTCGATGCTGGAACCCGTGGTGGTCGAGGCCTATGGCCAGCGCACGCCGATCAACCAGGTCGGCACGATCAACGTGCCCGAGCCGCGCATGGTCACGATCAACGTCTGGGACAAGTCGATGGTTGGCGCCGTCGAAAAAGCCATTCGCAACAGTGGCTTGGGCATCAATCCTCAACTCAACGGCACGATCATCATGTTGCCGATCCCCGAGCTGAACGAAGAGCGTCGCCGCGAACTGACGCGGGTGGCCGCGCAATATGCCGAAAACGCCCGCGTGGCGGTGCGCAACGTGCGCCGCGACGGGATGGACCAGGTCAAGAAGGCCAAGGCCAAGGGCATGTCCGAGGATGATCAGAAGTTCTGGGAAACCACCGTGCAGGAACTGACCGACCGCTATACCAAGCTGGTGGATGCAGCCCTCGAAGGCAAACAGGCCGAGATCATGCAGGTCTGAGGACCTGTCGATCGCTTCATGAAAGGGCCGTTCATGGCGCGCCGGACTTCTGACAGCCTTCCCCCCGACGGGCCATCATCGACAGAGGCTGGCGTCGGGGTGCTTGATCCGGCGGGTCAGGGGCCGCGCCATGTGGCGATCATCATGGATGGCAATGGCCGCTGGGCCACGATGCGGGGTCGTCCGCGCCTGTTCGGGCATCATGCCGGGGCGCGCCGCGTGCGCGAGATCGTCGAAGCCTGCCCAGATCTGGGTGTCAAGTATCTGACGATATTCGCCTTTTCCACCGAGAACTGGCGCCGGACCCAGGTTGAGGTGGCTGGCCTGATGAGCCTGTTCCGCCGCTATATCACCCGCGAGGCGCGACAGTTGCGTGACGAGGGCGTGCGCGTGCGCTTCATCGGCGACCGCGTGCGGCTGGATGACAAGCTGGTCACGCTGATGGACGAGCTGGAACTGATGACCGCCGGCAATGACCGGGTGCATCTGACGATCGCGCTGAATTACGGGGGCCGCGACGAGGTGGCGCGCGCCACCAAGCGACTGGCGCAGGACGTGGCGCTGGGGCGGCTTGATCCTGCGGATGTGGATGAAGAAACGCTGCCAAGATACCTTGATACTTACGTTCTTCCCGATCCTGACCTGGTGATCCGCACCAGCGGCGAGGCGCGGATATCGAATTTCCTGCTGTGGCAATCCGCCTATTCCGAATACGAGTTTGTCGATACGCTTTGGCCTGATTTCTCGCGCGCGGAATTCGCCAATCTGCTGCATGGCTATGGCGCGCGCGATCGGCGTTTCGGCGGGGTGAAGGTGTGAGCGCCCGATGACCGCAGGCTCGAAATGGGAAGATCTCAAGACGCGCAGCGCCTCGTCCCTGTTAATGGTGGCCGTGGGCGCCGGCGAGATCTGGCTTGGCGGGTCATGGTTCCTGTCGCTGATCGTGGTGGTCTGCGGCCTGATGATCTGGGAACTGGTGCGGATGATCGCGCGCGAGGCGGCGGGTCTGGCACTTGGTCTGGGCCTGCTGGCGGGGGCTTCGGTGCTGGGCGCGGTTCTGCTGACACTGCCTGTGCTGCTGATCCTGCCGGTTCTGCTGGGCGGCGTTGCGGTGTCGCGGCACAGGGTGATGTACCTGCTTTATGCGCCGGTGGTAATGGCTGGCGCCTATGGTCTTGTCATGCTGCGGGACACGCCCGATGGGCTGACATGGCTGATCTGGCTGGTGCTGGTGGTCGTTGTCACCGATGTGGCGGGATATTTTGCCGGGCGGATGATCGGCGGGCCCAAGTTCTGGCCGGCGATCAGCCCCAAGAAAACCTGGTCTGGCACGGTGGCCGGCTGGATCGGTGCGGGTATCCTGGGGGTGGCCTTTCAGCCACTGACGGGGGCAGGGGTCACGCTTGTGGTGGTCAGCATGATCGCGTCCTTCGCGTCGCAGATGGGCGACATCGCGGAAAGCGCTGTCAAACGGCGCACCGGGGTCAAGGACAGCTCGAGGTTGATCCCGGGCCATGGTGGGGTGCTGGATCGGTTCGATGGCCTGCTGGGCGCGTCGCTTCTGGTGCTGCTCTTCATGGTCATCGCCGGACATCTGCCGGATCAGCCATGAAACGGGTGACTGTCTTTGGATCAACCGGGTCGATCGGGCAGAACACGCTCGACCTGATTGCGCGCGCGCCGCAAGACTACCAGGTGGTGGCCCTGACCGGGGGGCGCAACATCGCGCGCCTCGCGGCGGATGCACGGCGCCTGGGTGCGCAGCTTGCGGTCACGGCGCATGAGGATCTGCTGGAGGATCTGCGCGCGGCGCTGGCCGGATCCGGGATCGAGGCGGCCGCCGGGCAGGCGGCGCTGATCGAGGCGGCGGCGCGCCCTGCCGATTGGACCATGTCGGCGATCGTGGGGGCCGCGGGGCTGGCGCCGGGGATGGAGGCGCTGAAACAGGGCGCAACACTGGCGCTGGCCAACAAGGAATCGCTGGTGACGGCAGGCCCCTTGCTGATGGCCACGGCGGCGCGGCACGGCGCGCGCATCCTGCCCGTGGACAGCGAGCATTCCGCGATCTTCCAGGCCCTTGCGGGCGAGGATATCGCCGCGGTCGAGCGGATCATCATCACCGCCAGCGGCGGCGCGTTCCGCGACTGGCCGCTGGAGCGCCTGGCGGGCGCGACCCTGGCCGAGGCATCGAGCCATCCCAATTGGGACATGGGACAGCGGATCACGATCGATTCTGCCTCGATGTTCAACAAGGCCCTGGAAGTCATTGAAACAAGGGAGTTCTTTGGTGTCGATCCCGACCAGATCGAGGTCATTCTGCATCCTGAATCGCTGGTGCATGCGCTGGTTGGGTTCCGGGACGGGGCCTTGATGGCGCATGTGGGGGCCTCGGACATGCGACATGCCATCGGTTATGCGCTCCACTGGCCCGAGCGGCGCGATCTGCCGGTCGCGCGGCTGGATCTGGCCGCCATCGGCACGTTGAATTTCCGTGCCCCCGATCCGGCCCGCTATCCCGCCCTGCGTCTGGCCCGAGAGGTGATGCAGCGCGGCGGTCTGGCGGGGGCCGTGTTCAACGCCGCCAAGGAGCGGGCGCTTGATGCCTTCATCGCGGGGCGTATCGGATTCCTGGACATGGCGGGCGTTGTCGAGGACGTTCTGACGCGAATGTCATCCGAAAGCGGCCTCATTGATGCCGAGATCACCCTTGATACCGTGGCCCATGTGGACCATCTGGCACGGACAAGGGCGGATGAGGCCATGCAGGCAAAAGCCGGCTGATCTTTCAGCCCAAAGAATTGAAAGCAGGACGAACACTTGGATATCGTGTCTTTTCTTCCCCAGTTCGGCGGTCTTGCCATGACCTTGGCAGCCTTTGTCGTGGCGCTGTCGGTGATCGTCGCGGTCCATGAATACGGCCATTACATCGTCGGGCGCTGGTCGGGCATCCATGCGGATGTGTTTTCGCTTGGGTTCGGGCCGGTGTTGTATTCGCGGGTCGACAAGCGGGGAACGAAATGGCAGATCGCGCTGCTGCCGTTGGGGGGATATGTCAAGTTTCGTGGCGATGCCGATGCGGCCTCGGCCGGAACGGATGGCAAGGCGGTCCGCGCCATGACCGAGGCCGAGAAGCGCAGCACCATGCATGGCGCACCGCTTTGGGCGCGGACCGCCACGGTTGCGGCGGGTCCGATCTTCAACTTCGTGCTGGCCATCATCGTCTTTACCGCCATCGGCATGACGCGTGGCGTCGCGGTGGATCCGCTGACCGTGGGCGAATTGCGCCCTGTTGCCGTGGCCCACGAGGTTCAGCCGGGCGACGTGATCCTGGCGATTGACGGTCGCGCGCTGCCCCAGGCGGGCGAGGCGGGGTTTGCCGATCTGACCGCTTCGCTGCCGGCGGTGCCGCTGATGGATTACACCGTCCTGCGCGACGGGCGCGAGGTGACGGTGCAGGGCCCGCATCCGATGCCGCCGGTCATTACGCAGCTTGCCCCGCAATCGGCGGCCATCGCGACCGATCTGGAACCGGATGATGTCATTCTGGCCGTTGACGGCGATCCGATCTTCGCCTTCCGCCAGTTGCGCGAAAAGGTAGAGGGCACGGAGGGGGCGCCCTTGCTTCTGGACGTGCGACGCGGGGATGAGATCTTGCAGATCAGCCTGACGCCGCGCCGCGTGGACGAGCCGCAGGATGGCGGCGGGTTCGAGACGAACTGGCGGATCGGCATCATCGGCGGGCTGTTCTTTGACCCGATGACCGAAACGCCCGGTTTCACGGATGCCTTCACCAATGGCGTGGCCAGCATGTGGGAGATCATCCGCGGCTCGCTTTCCGGGCTTTACCACATGGTGACGGGCGCGATCAGCACCTGCAACATGTCCGGGCCGATCGGTATCGCCGAAGTGTCCGGCGCGATGGCGAGCCAGGGCACCGAGAGTTTCATCTATTTCATCGCGGTCCTGTCGACGGCGGTGGGATTGCTGAACCTGTTTCCGATTCCGGTTCTGGATGGCGGGCACCTGGTGTTCTATGCCTATGAAGCCGTGGCCGGGAAGCCGCCCAGCGAGAAGGTTCTGCGCGTCCTGATGGCCGCTGGCCTGACCATCATCCTGTCGCTCATGGTCTTTGCGCTGAGCAACGACATCTTCTGCCCCTGATTCCGCGGGCGCAGAAGAAAGCCTGGGTCATCCAAAGTGTTCGGCGTCAAAATATAGCCATATTCGCGGGCTATCGAGATGGTTGAAACGAGTTTGGAAAGCGTGATCCCATGGAAATGATCCAGAAAAGCGGACGTGGTCTTGGCCTTATCCTGTCCTTGAACTGGGACCGTATCCTGTATCTGGGTACGATCATCCTGGCGCTGAATGTCGGCACCCTTTTGAACCTGCTGTAAACCGTCATCCTTCCTGCAGTTCCGGCTGACCCTGATGCCACGCGCGCCACAGGCTGCGCGGGGTTTCCTGCCGTGGTGAGCCACAGCGCGACCGCGCGGGTCGCGAAAATGCGCCGGGCAAAGGCGCAGACGGTTGTCTTGGGCGCGTTTTGAGGCGTCTGGGCTTTTGACAACGGGCCGCAATGCCGATACTCACTTGGTCAATATAAATGCATGACTGGGTTGACCGATGACCAATGAGATGGGTGGGCGGCACCGCGTTCGCAGCAGGAACGGTATTTCTTTCCGCAAGGGGCAGACTGCCGCGCGAGGGCGCGTTTCGGGATGGATTGCGCCGCTTCTGGTGGCCGGTCTGGCATTGGGAACGATTCCCGCGGCGCCGGCCTGGGCGCAATCCTACAGTTTCAGTTCTGTCCAGATCGACGGAAACCAGCGGATCGAGTCGGCAACGATTCTCAACTATGCGGGTATCGCGCGTGGCCAGACCGTATCGGCGGCAGAACTGAATGACGCCTATCAACGTATTCTCGCCTCTGGGTTGTTCGAGGAGGTGACGCTGGAGCCGCGCGGCAATACGCTGGTCATCAGCGTGACCGAATTCCCGACCATCAACCAGATCAGCTTTGAGGGGAATCGCCGCCTGAAGACCGAGGTGCTGGAAACGGTGGTCCAGTCCCAGTCACGGCGCGTCTTCAACCCGTCGACGGCCGAACGCGATGCGGCGGCAATTGCGGACGCCTATGCGCAGGCGGGACGCCTGGCGGCGTCGGTCAACCCCCGGATCATCCGCCGGTCGGACAATCGCGTGGACCTGGTTTTCGAGATTTTCGAGGGTGGCCTGGTCGAGATCGAGCGGATCGGCTTTGTCGGCAACCGCGTCTTTTCGGATGCGCGTCTGCGCCGGGTGCTGGAGACCAAGCAGGCGGGCCTGCTGCGGGCGCTGATCCAGCGGGATACATTCGTGGCGGACCGGATCGAGTTCGACAAGCAGGTCCTGCAGGATTTCTATTTCTCGCGCGGCTATGTGGATTTCCGCACTACGGCGGTGAATAGTCAGCTTTCACGCGAAAGGGACGGCTTCTTCGTTACCTTCAATGTCGAGGAAGGCCAGCAGTTTCGATTTGGCGAGATCACGGCCACGTCAGACCTGCCGGATGTGAACCCCGATGAATTCCGCGCGGCGTTGAATGTGCGTGCGGGCGGCGTCTATTCGCCCATGATCGTCGAGGACAATATCGCCCGGCTTGAGCGTCTTGCGATCCAGAAGGGCCTGAATTTCGTGCGGGTCGAACCCCGCATCGTGCGCAACGAGCGTGATCTGACACTGGACGTGGAATTCGCCATGGTGCGCGGGCCGCGGATTTTCGTGGAGCGCATCGATATCGAAGGCAACGCCACGACCCTGGACCGGGTGATCCGGCGCCAGTTTCGCGTGGTCGAGGGCGATCCCTTCAATCCGCGCGAAATCCGAGAGAGCGCCGAGCGGATCCGCGCGCTGGGGTTCTTCAGCGATGCGCGTGTGAATGCGCGCGAAGGCACCACGCCCGATCAGGTGATCGTGGATGTGGAAGTGGAAGAACAGCCCACCGGCAGCCTGTCCTTCGGTGGTGCCTATGGCACGAACGGCGGCTTTGCGTTGATCGCCAGCTTCAGCGAAACCAACTTCCTTGGACGCGGGCAGCGTGTGCAGCTTGATTTCTCGGGCGCCGAGGATAACCAGACCTACGAGATCCGCTTTACGGAACCGGCCCTTTTGGGGCGCGATCTGGCGCTGGATCTTGAGCTGGGGTATCGCGAGACCAACAACTCCTTTGCGGATTACGATACGGCCATCGCGCGTTTCAGTCCGGGCCTGACCTTTCCGGTCAGCGCGGGCGGGCGGTTGCGCACCTTCTACAAGGTCGAAAGCGTCGAGATCAGCAACTACGAGTTCACGGGCACGCTGCTTGCGGATGAAGAGGCGCAGGGACAGCTGTGGAGCAGCGCGCTTGGCTATACCTACAGCTTTGACAACCGTCGCAGCGGCCTGAACCCGGATGCGGGCATCCTGCTGCAGTTCGGGCAGGAATTTGCCGGGCTGGGCGGCGACAGCACCTATGTCAAGACCACGGCGCGCGCGCAGGCCCAGACCTCGATCCTGAATGATGAGGTCACGCTGCGTGCGACGCTTGAGGGCGGCATGCTGAATTTCACCTCGGGTTCCAGCCGTGTGACCGATCGTTTCCTGATCGGCGGGTCGATCATGCGCGGCTTCACGCCGGACGGGATCGGTCCGCGCGAGGTGCGCACCGCAGCCGGCGGCGCCGTCGAGGTGAATGACGCGCTTGGCGGCAACATCTATGCCGTGGCCAAGCTGGAGGCTGAATTCCCGCTGGGCCTGCCCGAGGAATACGGGATCCGCGGCGGCCTGTTCTACGATGTCGGTTCGGTCTGGGATCTTGATGTGACCAATGCCAATACGATCTACGACGATTTCTCGCTCAGGCATGTGGTGGGCGTCTCGATCTTCTGGGATTCGGTTGTCGGCCCCTTGCGTTTCAACTTCTCGAAAGCGCTTCAGAAAGAAGACTTCGACGATGAGCAGACATTCAACCTGACCATCTCGACGCGGTTCTGATGTGGCCCCGCTGGCGTGACGCGATGATCTCTGATCGTGGGCGGGCCGGATGGCGGGTGACTTGCGCCTTGGTGATCGCGCTGTGCCTGGCCGTTGGCGGGCCTGCGCTGGCACAGGAAAGCCAGCTGATCCGCAGCCCGATCCTGTCGCTTGACCAGGACCGGATGTTCGCGGCCTCTGACTTCGGGCGGCGGTTCGACGCGGCGTTGCAGGCGGATGGCGCAAGGCTCGAGATCGAGAATCGCAGGATCGAATCCGAGCTAGAGGCCGAGGAGAAGGATCTGACCCAGCGCCGCCCGGCCATGAGCCCCGAGGCGTTCCGCGCGCTTGCCGATGCCTTTGACACCAAGGTGCAGCGGATCAGGACCGAGCAGACCGCGAAGGCGCGTGCCCTTGCCCAGCGCACCGAAGAGGCGCAGCGCCAGTTCATCGCGGCGGCGCGGCCGGTTCTGGAACAGCTGATGATCGATGCGGGGGCCGTGGTGATCATCGATCCGCGCAGCGTCGTCATGAGCCGCAGCGCGATCGATGTGACGGATGAGGCGATCCGCAGGATCAATGACAGTATCGGCGATGGGACCGACAAGACCGTTCCCCCGCAAGAGGCGCCCGGCGCGCCCAAAGCCGACTGAACCGCGATGCGCTTGCCCCTGCGGGGGCGAGTTGTTACTGACTTGTACGAGTTGAACGGCCGGGCAGGCCCTTGGGCCGGAACGGGCCGGATCGGTGGCCCATTCGTCGGACAAGATGAACCAGATACAAAGACACCGGGGGGCAGATGACTGAGCCTTTGAAAAGCGCCGATATCCTGATGATCCAGCGGATCCTGCCGCATCGCTACCCGTTCCTGCTGGTGGACAAGGTGATTGATATCGACGGCACGTCTTCGGCCGTGGGGATCAAGAACGTGTCGATGAACGAGCCGCATTTCCAGGGGCATTTCCCGGGAAATCCGATCATGCCGGGTGTCACCATCGTCGAGGCGATGGCGCAGACCGCCGCCGTGATGGTGGGCGTTGCGCTGGACATGGCCGACAAGGAACTGTTGGTCTATTTCATGGCGATCGACGGCTGCAAGTTCCGCCGCAAGGTGGTGCCGGGCGACGTGCTGCGCATGACCCTGACCACGCTGCGCGGCAAACCCGGCGGCAAGGTCTGGCGCTTCAAGGGCGTGGCCGAAGTTGACGGGGAAATGGCTGCGGAATGCGAATTCACCGCCATGATGGATCTGCCCAAGGAGTAAATGATGTCCAGCCGGATCCACCCTTCCGCCATCATCGAGGGCGGCGCGCAGATTGGCGCGGATGTCACGATCGGGCCATTCTGCCATATCGGGCCTGAGGTCAGCCTTGCCGATGGGGTGCGTCTGCACAGCCATGTGGTGGTGACCGGGCAGACCACGGTGGGCGAGAAGACCGAGATTCATCCTTTCGCGGTGATCGGCGGGATCCCCCAGGATCTGAAATTCAAGGGCGAGGCGACGCAGCTGATCATCGGCGCGCGCAACCGGATTCGCGAACATGTGACGATGAACACCGGCACCGAAGGCGGTGGCGGCATCACGCGGGTGGGCGATGACGGTCTGTTCATGGCGGGCTGTCACGTGGCGCATGACGCGCAGATCGGCAATCGGGTGATCGTCGTCAACAACGCAGCCCTGGCCGGGCATTGCATCATCGAGGATGACGTGATCATCGGCGGGTTGTCGGGCGTGCATCAATGGGTGCGGATCGGGCAGGGCGCGATCATCGGGGCCGTGACGATGGTGACCAATGACGTGATCCCTTATGGCCTTGTGCAGGCGCCACGAGGTGTTCTGGACGGGTTGAACCTTGTGGGGTTGAAACGCCGTGGTGTGCCGCGCGCGGATATCACCGCCCTTCGCGCCGCCTTTCAGATGCTGGCCCAGGGCGAGGGTGCCTTTCAGGACCGCGCGCGCCGGCTTGGCGACGAGACGCAAAGCGACTACGTGCGCCAGATCGTCGATTTCGTCACTGCCGGGTCCGACCGGTCCTTCCTGACGCCGGGCTGATGCTGGCGCTGATCGCAGGGCGGGGGCAATTGCCGGGTCACATCGTGGCCGCCCATGGCATGCCCATTCTGGTGGCCGCGCTCGAAGGGTTTGCCCCCGATCATCTGACACCCGACATTGCGTTTCGCGTGGAACGCCTGGGCAGCTTTATCGCGGATCTTCAGGCACGCGGTGTCACCGAGATCTGCATGGCGGGCGCGATTGGCAGGCCGGCGCTGGATCCTGCGATGATCGATGCGGCCACGATGCCGCTGGTGCCGCGCATGATGCAGGCGTTGGGGCAGGGCGACGATGGCGCGCTGCGCGTGGTGATCGCGCTGTTCGAAGAAGCGGGGTTCACCATCCGCGCGGCGCATGAGATCTGTCCGGATCTGCTGTTGTCCGAAGGCGTGCCGACCAAGGTCCGCCCCGGTCCCCTGCATGAGGGGCCGGCGCGTCTGGGCAAGGCGACGATCGCCGAGATGGGACGCGCCGATCAGGGGCAGGCCTGCGTGATCCGGCGCGGTGACGTGCTGGCGCGCGAAGGGGCGGATGGCACCGACGCGATGCTGGCGCGGCTTGGATCGGGCGCGGCCGGGGACAGTGATCCCGATCCGCTGACATGGGGTTTCAATGCGCTGACCGATGCGGCCACCAGCGCGCTGGACTGGCTGGGTGGGCGCGAGGCAGGCAATCATGACGGCGCCATCCTCTACAAGGCGCCCAAGCCTGGCCAGGATCGCCGTGTCGATCTGCCCACCATCGGCCCCGGAACCGCGATGCGCGCCGCCGATGCCGGTCTGGACGGGATCGTGATCGAAGCGGGCGGTGTGCTTGTCCTGGATCTGCCTTCGGTTTTGCGAATCCTGGATGAAAAGGGGCTTTTCCTGTGGGTGCGGGCCGCATGAAGGTGTTCCTGATCGCGGGCGAAGCCTCGGGTGACAAGCTGGGGGCGGCCTTGATGTCGGGCCTCAAGCAATTGACAAGCCCCACGTTTTCCGGTGTCGGCGGGCCGATGATGCAGGCCGAGGGGATGGACAGCCTTTTTCCCATGGACGAGTTGAGCATCATGGGGCTGGCCGAGGTCTTGCCGAAATACAGGCATCTGAAGCGTCGTATCGCGCAGACTGCCGCAGCGGTGATCGCCGCGCGCCCCGATGTGCTGGTGACCATCGACAGCCCCGATTTCTGCCTGCGCGTCGCGAAACTGGTCAAGGCGCAAAGCGACATCCGTACCGTGCATTACGTGGCCCCGTCGGTCTGGGCCTGGCGACCCGGGCGCGCGGCCAAGATGGCGCGGGTGATCGATCATGTTCTGGCGCTGCTGCCGTTCGAGCCGCCCTATATGGAAGCCGCAGGCATGGAATGCGATTTCGTGGGGCATCCCGTTGTGGCCGAGCAGCAGGCGACCGAGGCCGAGGCGCAGGCCTTTCGCGCGCGTCACGGGATCGGCGATGCGCCGCTGCTGCTGGCGCTGCCCGGCTCGCGGCGCGGCGAGGTGGCGCGGCTTGCCCCGCGTTTCGGCGCGGCCTTGGGACGCGTGATGTCGGCGCACCCGGCGATGCGCGTTGTCCTGCCCACCACCCCAAACGTAACGGAACTGGTGCAGGATCTGGCGCGCGGCTGGCCTGTGACGCCCATCATCCTTGACCCGCGTCACATGAAGAGCGATTCCTATGCTGCTGAAAAACATTCTGCTTTTCGCGCGGCCGATGTAGCGCTTGCCGCGTCCGGCACCGTATCGCTGGAACTGGCGGCGGCCGATACGCCAATGGTCATTGCCTATGACATGAACCCGGTCAGCCGGTTCCTGATCGGTCGGATGCTGAGGATCGACACCGTCACCTTGGTCAACCTGGTGTCCGACACGCACGCTGTCCCGGAATGCCTGGGGCGCAATTGCACACCTGCGGCCATCGCAACGGCCTTGGACAAGGTGATGCGTGCGCCTGAGGCACAGATGGATGCCATGCGCCTGACGATGGAGCGGTTAGGCAAGGGGGGCAAGCCCCCGGGGCTGCGCGCGGCGCAGGCCATCATCGACAGGTTGCCCGCCGGTCACTGAAGGGCCGGGATCAGCCTTTCCAGATCCAGCCGCCACCCAGAACGCGTGTGCTGGCGGGATCGTAGAAAACACAGGCCTGTCCGGGCGATACGCCTTCTTCGGGTGTCAGCAGTTCGACCGTGGCCGTTGTCGCGCTGAGCGGGCGGATCACAGCCTCACGCGGGGGGCGGGTAGACCGGACCTTGACCGCAACATGCCATTCCGCGGCGCTGTCGAAGGGCGCATCGCCCAGCCAGTTGATCTCGCGCAGGGGCACGATGCGGGTCGACAGCATCTCTTTCGGGCCGACGATCACGCGCTTGGTGTCCACGTCCAGTTTGACCACGTAAAGCGGATCCTCCAGACCACCGATGCCCAGACCGCGGCGCTGGCCGATGGTGTAGTGGATGACCCCTTTATGCGTTCCAAGGACGCGCCCCTCGAGATCGACGATTTCGCCGGGTTCGGCGGCACCTGGGCGCAGTTTCTCGATCACCGCGGCATAGTTGCCATTGGGCACAAAGCAGATGTCCTGGCTGTCGGGCTTGTCCGCCACGGGCAGGCCGTAGCGCGCCGCCAGCTCCCGAGTTTCCGCCTTCGAGGTCAGATGCCCCAGCGGAAAGCGCAGATACTCCAGCTGTTCTGCGGTGGTCGAGAACAGGAAATAGCTTTGATCGCGCGCGGCATCCGCAGCGGCATGCAATTCGGGGCCGGCCACGCCCATCTTGCGCTGGATATAGTGACCCGTGGCCATGCAGTCAGCCTCGAGGTCGCGCGCGGTTTCCAGCAGATCCTTGAATTTCACGCGCTCGTTGCAGCGGATGCAGGGCACAGGCGTGGCCCCCGCCAGATAGCTGTCGGCGAATTCGTCGATCACCGCGTCCTTGAAGACGTTTTCATAGTCCAGCACGTAATGGGGAAAGCCCATGGTTTCGGCCACACGGCGGGCATCGTGGATATCGAGACCGGCGCAGCAGGCGCCTTTCTTGGCCAGTGCCGCGCCATGGTCGTAAAGCTGCAAGGTCACGCCGACCACGTCATAGCCTTCTTCGGCCAGTTGCGCCGCGACCACGGAACTGTCCACGCCGCCCGACATCGCAACAACCACGCGCGTTTGCGACGGCGGCTTGGCGAAGCCAAGCGAGTTCAGCGGATGATCGGTATCGAGGGCCATCATGGCCTCCTTGGTCTGGCGCGGCGGCAGGGGGCCGGGGACGTGGCGCTGCCCCGGAAAGTCTGCGAGAATATAGGAAAATCCAAGATACTCTCAACCCCCTGTTTCACCTGCCGTTAAGCGCTCTGGCGCATTCATGCGGCATGAAAGGAAAAACAGGCATGTATCTCAAAAAGATCGATGGTCCGCGTGCGGTGACGCTTCCTGACGGGTCGGTGATGACACGCGCCGATCTGCCGCCGTCCGATACGCGCCGCTGGGTGGCCAGCCGCAAGGCCGCGGTGGTGCGCGGTGTGCTTTGCGGGTTGATTTCCCGTGCCGAGGCGCTGGAACGCTACGGGCTGAGTGATGACGAGTTTGACGGCTGGCTGCGCGCCATTCGCGACCATGGTGTTGCGGCCTTGCGAGCGACTGCCACGCAAAAATATCGACAACTTTAGGTTGGGGTGTTAAAATTGAAGGATTGGGTAACCGTGAATTAACTATTTTTGGTCAGGGTCGGTCGCGAGTGAGACCCTACACGGAGTGTGTTTATGCGAGTGCTGCTGGTTGAAGATGATCCTACGACGTCAAAAAGCATCGAGATGATGCTGACCCATGCCAATTTGAACGTCTACACCACGGACCTGGGCGAGGAGGGGATCGATCTTGCCAAGCTGTACGATTACGATCTGATCCTTCTTGATCTGGGACTGCCGGACATGCACGGGCATGAGGTGCTGCGCCAGTTGCGCCTGGCACGGGTCGAAACCCCGATCCTGATCCTGTCCGGGGATGACGATACGGACAACAAGATCAAGGGCTTCGGCTTTGGCGCCGATGATTACCTGACCAAGCCCTTCCACCGTGAAGAACTTGTCGCGCGCATCCATGCCATCATCCGCCGGTCCAAGGGGCATTCGCAATCGGTGATCCGCACCGGCAAGATCAGCGTCAACCTGGATGCCAAGACCGTGGATGTGAACGGCAAGGGCGTTCACTTGACGGGCAAGGAATACCAGATGCTGGAGCTTCTGAGCCTGCGCAAGGGAACGACGCTGACCAAGGAGATGTTTCTGAACCATCTTTATGGCGGCATGGATGAACCCGAGCTCAAGATCATCGATGTATTCATCTGCAAGCTGCGCAAGAAGCTGGGCGTGGCCACGGGCGGGGACAATTACATCGAAACGGTCTGGGGGCGGGGATATGTCCTGCGTGATCCCGATCCCGCGACCATGGGCGACCACCGGCTGGCCGTGGGCGCCTGACGCGCAAGCCCTTGCGGATGGCGCTATCGCCCTGGTGCCCCGGTCCCGCGCGGCGCTGTGCGGGCGCAATGGCGGACTGGACCTTGACGGCAAGCCACCCTATCACTTCGGCTGTGGAACAGCCGTGTGACGGGGGGCAAAGGTGACCGAAAAGACCGGTAACGCGACAGGGACGACAGCGGCTGAAACGCGCGCCCCGGAGGAGCTGAGCGCAGCCGAGGCCGAGGCCGAACTGGCCCGCCTGGCGGCGCTGATCGGGGCGGCCAATATTGCCTATCACCAGCAGGATGCGCCTGAAATTTCGGACGCGGCCTATGATCTGCTCAAGCAGCGCAATGCCCGGATCGAGGCGCTGTTTCCGCAGCTCAAGCGGGCCGATAGCCCAAGCGAACAGGTCGGTGCGCGCCTGGCCGAAGGCTTTGGCAAGATCACCCATGCCGTGCGGATGTTATCGCTGGGCAACGCGTTCGAAGATGAAGAGATCGCTGAATTCGATGACTATATCCGCAAGTACCTGAATCTTGGACAGGCCGATCTGGCCTATACCGCCGAGCCGAAGATCGATGGTCTTAGCCTGTCGCTGCGCTATGAGGACGGGGTTTTGGTGCAGGCCGCGACGCGTGGTGATGGCGAGGTGGGCGAAAATGTCACCGAGAACGCCCGCACCATCGCGGATATTCCGGCGCGGCTGCGCGGGGCGCCCGCGCTTCTGGAGGTGCGGGGCGAGGTCTACATGAGCCATGCCGATTTCGCGGCGTTGAACACGCGACAGGCGGAAATCGGGGCCAAGACCTTTGCCAACCCGCGCAACGCCGCGGCCGGATCCTTGCGTCAGCTTGATGCCGCGATCACCCGTGCGCGGCCGCTGCGGTTCTACGCCTATGGATGGGGGGCGCTGTCTGAACCCCTGGCCGAGACGCAGATGGGTGCGATCGAGCGTCTGGGCGCGCTGGGTTTCATCACGAATGACCTGACACGACTGTGCCAGGGGCCGGACGAAATGCTGGCGCATTACCGCGCGATCGAGGCGCGGCGTGCGACGCTGGGCTATGACATCGATGGTGTCGTCTACAAGGTGAACGATCTGGCGCTGCAGGCGCGGTTGGGGTTCCGGTCGACCACACCGCGATGGGCCATCGCGCACAAGTTCCCGGCCGAGCTGGCCTGGACCCGGCTTGAAGGGATCGACATCCAGGTCGGGCGCACTGGCGCGCTGTCACCGGTGGCGCGGCTGACGCCCGTGACCGTGGGCGGTGTGGTCGTATCGAACGCGACCCTGCATAACGAGGATTACATCGCAGGGCGCGACGCGCGCGGCAATGCGATCCGCGAGGGCAAGGATATTCGCGTGGGCGATTGGGTGCAGGTCTACCGCGCGGGCGACGTGATCCCCAAGATCGCCGATGTCGATCTGTCCAAACGCCCCGCGGATGCCGTGCCCTTCGTGTTCCCGGACCATTGCCCCGAATGCGGGTCCGTTGCCATCCGCGAAGAGGGTGACGCGGTGCGACGTTGCACCGGTGGCCTGGTTTGTCCCGCGCAAGCCGTCGAAAAATTGAAGCATTT
>JAJLKH010000166.1:0-4070 GCA_033839205.1 Rhodobacterales bacterium
GACACCTTCGGCGACAAGGCTGACCGCCTCGCGGTATAGGGCCGATGTCAGCCGGTTCGCCAGGTGGCCCACGCGTTCCTTTTGCACCACGACGGTTACGCGACCGATACCGTCATAAAAGGCACGGGCCGTGTCGATGCAGGCGGGATCGGTCGCACGGCCCGCGACCAGTTCCACCAGCGGCACAAGGTGCGGCGGGTTCATCGGATGGGCCACGAGGATGCGTTCGGGATGGGCGGCGCCCTCCTGGATGTCGCTGGCCATCAGGGACGAGGTCGACGAGGCGATGATCGCCCCCGGCGCCAGCGCGGTTTCGATCTGCGCCACGATCTGGCGTTTGACCGCGATGCGGTCGGGGCCGCATTCCTGCACCATGTCGGCGCCGCGACAAGCCGTGGCGATATCCTGCGTCACCTGCAGCTTGTCGAAAGGGGGGGCTGCGTCGATATCGTCCAGCTGCGCCAGATCGGCCCATGCGGCGGTGATGAAAGGGCCAAGGCTGTCCAGCGCCGTTTGCGAGGGATCGCAGACCGTGACGCGCAGCCCCTTGGACAGGAACAGCGCGGCCCAGCTGGCCCCGATCAGCCCCGCGCCGATGATGGCGACATGGCGGATCACGCCGTGTTCCGTTCAGACAAGAACACGCGTCACTCCACCGCGCGGATCAGCTTGCGTTCCAGCACGCGCAGCACCGCGCGCAGATCGTGCCCCCGCTTGAGCACCTGACCATCCATGCCGATCACGGCATAAAGGCCCTGCTTGTTGCGCAGCTTGGGCCGCTTTTCGATCCGGTAGATCGGATTCTCGGCCGTGCGCCGGAAGATCGAGAAGACAGCCACCTCGCGCAGATGCGAAATCCCGTAGTCGCGCCATTCGCCCATGGCCACCATGCGCCCGTAAAGCGTCAGGATCTGCCCCAGTTCCAGCCTGTCAAAGGCGACCTGTTCAGGTGCCTGCGCGGTCGTGATCGGGATGGGCGGTTGCGCGGTCATGCGACCAGAGTTGCGCCGAAGCCATGCGAAATCAAGCCCTCTGCGGATCAGACCGGGCGGAAACGTCGCGCAAGGCTGGCATCTGCCGGGGGCATGGCGGCGATTTCACCCTCAGAACTGTCCAGCCAGGCCTCGGTGCCGGGTGTCAGACCATGGTAGACCGCTGCCACGCGGGCGCGCGGGTCCTGCGCGGCAAGGTCCGTAGGCAGTACCTCGGCTGGCAGATCAGGGTAACGCAGCACGATGCGCCGCCAGCGATGGATCAGCAGGATCCGCGCGGCGGCATGGGTCAGCGGGTCGCCTGCCAATCCGTCAAGGCGGTCCAGATCGGCCATCAGATGGCGCAGGGCCATGGCATGTTCGGCGCTGATCAGCGTGTCGCGCATGGCGGGTGCAAGATCGGTCAACCGCCCGACAAGGCGGAAGGCGGGCTGCGGCGGCTGCGGTGTATCGGCAGGGGCCAGCCACAGCCCCCCGAGGGCAACGGCACTTTGCGGCGTGCCATCGGAAGAAAGCGCCCACGCGCTGACCGGCGCAAGACGCGGGGGCGCGTAGATCCGGCTGGTCGCCTCGGAAAAGCGGGCAAGACCGGACGGGCTCAGCCGGTAGTGGCTGATGCGCCCGCTGCGTTCACTGTCGACCCAGCCATCGCGGCCCAACCGCGACAGGGCGGTGCGCAGCGCGCCCGGCTCGACCCCGATCCGCCCCAGCAACCGGCCCAGGCGCGTGGTCGAGATCGCGCCGCCGCGATGCTGGACGCAATCGCCAAAGACGGTGATGACAAGCGACCAGACCCGCAGACGGGATTCGGTGTGCAGCGCTGCGATGACATGTTCAAGCGGGTCCATGACCGCCTGTTACACCCATTGCGCGCGCAACTGAACCGTTTGTGACAGGTGGCGCGCGCGGATGGATATTTGAAGCAAGAAGAAACCCTTGCCCGCGTCAGGGTCGATCATAGGCCACCATCGTCAGAAGTTCGTATTGCGCCACCTGATCGCCGTCCTGGTTGGTCAGGGTCGCGTTCCACGCCACCTCGCCATAGCTGTCGGTGCGCCGGGTCTTGCGCTTGCAGGTCAGGGCCACGCGGATGCTGTCGCCCGGGCTGACAGGTTTCTGAAAGCTGAGGGCGTTGAGCCCGGTGTTGGCCAGAACCGGACCGGGGTCGGGTTGCACGAACAGACCTGCCGCAAAACTCAGCAACAGGTAGCCATGCGCCACGCGACCCGGGAAGAAGGGGTTCGCGCGCGCTGCGTCCTCGTCCATATGCGCATAGAACGTATCGCCCGTGAAATGGGCGAAATGCTCGATATCCTCCAGCGTGACGGTGCGGGGATCAGTATGGATCGTCTCGCCGATGGCGATCTCGGTGAAGGTGCGTTGGAAAGGGTGGGTCGGGCCCGTTGTCTGCGCGCTGCCCTGAACCCATGTGCCGGTGATCGCACTCAGCATGTCGGGGCTGCCCTGAATGGCGGTGCGCTGCATGTAATGCATGACGCCGCGAATGCCGCCCAACTCCTCGCCACCGCCGGCGCGGCCGGGCCCGCCGTGGATCATGTGCGGCAAGGGCGATCCATGGCCCGTCGCCTCTGCCGCCGAGGTGGCGTTGTTGATATAGATGCGGCCATGCCACGCGGCGCTGTCCAGAACGATGGCGCGCGCAACGGCGGGATCGGCGGTGAAGAGCGAAGAGACCAGGGAGCCGCCGCCACGATTGGCCAGCGCCGCCGCATGGGCGGTGTCGCGGTAAGGCATCAGGGTGGACAGGGGGCCGAAGGCCTCGACCTCATGCACCAGTCGCGCGGCATCGGGATCGGCGCATTCCAGCAGCATGGGCGGCAGGAAGGCCTGATCCGGGTCGGCATCCACCAGCGTCATCCGCGCAGGATCGCCGTGGATCAGCCGCGCCTCGATCCGCAATTGCGCCAGTCGCGCCAGCACATCGGCCTTCTGAGCATGCGAGGCCAGCGCCCCCATCCGCACGCCTTCAGCCCCCGGATTGCCGATGGTGATGGCGCCCAGCTTTTCGGCCAGCGCCGCGCCCACCGTCTCCACCATCCCCGCAGGCACGATCAGGCGGCGGGTGGCGGTGCATTTCTGCCCGGCTTTGGTGGTGATCTCGGTCACCGCTTCCTTGATGAAAAGCGCGAATTCGGCGCTGTCCGGCCCCGCGTCCGGCCCCAGGATCGAGGCGTTGAGGCTGTCCTGTTCCGCCATGAACCGTGTCGAATGCCGCATCAAGGCAGGATTGCCGCGCAGCATCAGCGCGGTATCGGCGGACCCGGTAAAGGCCACCACATCCTGCGCGTCCAAGCGGTCCAGCAGATCACCCGTGCGCCCGATCACCAGCTGCAGCGCGCCCTCAGGCAGGATGCCGCTGTCGATGATCAGACGCACGCAGGCCTCGGTCAGATAGCAGGTCTGCGTCGCAGGCTTGACGATGGATGGCACACCCGCCAGAAGCGCGGGCGCCAGCTTTTCCAGCATGCCCCAGACCGGGAAGTTGAAGGCGTTGATCTGCACCGCCACCCCTTGCAGGGGAACCGCCACATGCTGCCCTAGAAAGCTGCCCTTGCGGCTGAGCATTTCCACATCGCCGTCGATATAGACATTCCCATCCGGCATTTCGCGCCGCCCCTTCGAGGCGAACAGGCCCATGGTGCCGATGCCGCCGTCGATATCGACCCAGCCGTCGCGCCGCGTGGCACCCGTCAGCGGGTTCAGCGCATAAAGCTGTTCCTTGTGCGCATCCAGGTACCCGGCCAGCGCCTTGATCATCCGGGCGCGGTCGTGAAAGTCCATGGCGCGCAGGGCCGGGCCACCCGTGCCGCGCGCATGGTCCAGCATCGCCTGCATATCGAGAGGCGCACCACCCGCCCGCGCGATCACCTGACCTGTGACCGGCCCGATGATATCCTGCGCCGCATCACCCGGCGCCATCCATTTGCCGCAGGCATAGCTGTGGGGTGTGAGCATCGGAAATCCTCCCTTGAGATCGCGCTATCTGGCGCGCAGCATGGCGCAGGTTTCCGCGCAAAGCAATACTCTTGACCGCGCGGTCGGTTTTGTGCAGGTTAC
>JAJLKH010000167.1:0-30601 GCA_033839205.1 Rhodobacterales bacterium
GCCCTTGTGGAAGCATTCCATATCGTATTTCTCATTCGGGGAATGGATCTGGTCATCATCGCGGCCAAAGCCCGCAAGGATCGATTCCATGCCCAGGATCGACTGGAAATAGCCCGCGATGGGGATCGAGCCGCCGCAGCCCACGTAAGAGGCGGGGGTTCCCCATTCTTCGGTCAGCGCGTGACGGGTTTTCTCGAACAGGGGATGATCGATCTGCATCTGGCTGGCCGCCGCACCGCCAAGTTCGGTCCATTCCACGGTGCAATCGGGAGGCAGTTGCGCACTCAGCCAGTCGCGGAAGTTGCGGCTGATCGCCACCGGATCCTGCTGGCCGACAAGCCGGAAGCTGATCTTGGCATGCGCTTCGGCGGGCAGGACGGTCTTGAAACCCTCGCCAGTATAGCCGCCCCAGATGCCGTTGATTTCCGCCGTCGGGCGCGACCAGATCATTTCCAGCGGGGTGCGGTCATCCTCGCCCGCCGGGTGCGACAGGCCCACATCGCCCAGGAAGGTCGCGTGATCGAAGGCCAGGTTCTGCCACTGGGCGCGAATCTCTTCGGGCAGTTCGGGCACACCGTCATAGAAGCCGGGCACGGTGACATGGCCGTGATCGTCATGCAGCCCGCCCAGGATGCGCGTCAGCACGCGGATCGGGTTGATCGCGGGGCCGCCATACATGCCCGAATGCAGGTCGCGCGTGGCCGCGTGGATCGTGAATTCCTCGCGCGCCATGCCGCGCAGCATGGTGATGATGGCGGGCGATGTATCCTGGAACATGCCGGTGTCGCAGATCAGCGCCACATCGGCGCGCAATTCGTCGGCATTGGCTTCCAGGAAGGGGATCAGCGAGGGCGAGCCCGATTCCTCTTCGCCCTCGAACAGGAAGGTGATGCGGCAGGGCAGGCTGCCGTTGACGGCCTTCCAGGCGCGGCAGGCCTCGAGAAACGTCATCAGCTGGCCCTTGTCATCGGCTGCACCGCGCCCGCGGATCACCTTGCCCTTGGGCGTGTCTTCAACCTTGGGGTCGAACGGGTCCGCATGCCACAGCGACAGGGGGTCGACGGGCTGCACGTCGTAATGGCCGTAGAACAGCACATGCGGGCTGCCTGCGGGGCCGTCGACATGGCCCACCACCATCGGATGGCCCGGCGTGGGGCGGACGCTGGCGGTGATGCCCATGCTGTCAAGGTCGGCCACCAGCCATTCGGCGGCGGTCTGGCAATCGGCCTTGTAGGCCGGGTCGGTCGAGATCGAGGGGATGCGCAGCAGGTCCAGCAGCCGCGCGGTGGCGGCGGGCAGGTCGGCGTCGATACGGGCCAGAACATCATTGAGGGGCATGGTCTTCCTTTCGGGTCTTCACCTGCGCCCCGCTTCGGGGGCATTCCGCGCCGACCGTATCAGCCTTGCGGCGACTGTCCAGACCGGGTGCCCAGACCGGGTCCGCCGCCGCGCGCGGGCGCGCCCGATGCGACCTTTTGTGCGCCGCCGGCCTGCGCGGTGGAAACCTGTCTTTGCGCCCTATCTTTTTGACCCAGATCAAGGTGCACAGGCAGCGGCAATTTGTAACCTGTTGCATGGATGGGTCGGAAACTATATCCATTCCAAATTGTAGATATGGTCCTTGCGACCATCCCGCCACGGCGGGGCAAGACGAAAGAAGGGGGATGCCGGTGGACTATTCGGCCCAGCTGGATCAGGCGATCAACAACCTGCACAAGGAAGGCCGCTATCGCACCTTCATCGACATCGAGCGTCAGCGCGGGCATTTTCCGCATGCCGTCTGGCGCAAACCCGATGGCATCGAGGCGCCGATTACCGTCTGGTGCGGCAATGATTACCTGGGCATGGGCCAGCACCCGGCGGTTCTGGCTGCGATGCACGAGGCGCTGGATGCGACCGGTGCGGGATCGGGCGGTACGCGCAATATCTCGGGCACGACCGTCTGGCACAAGCGGCTGGAAAAGGAACTGGCCGACCTGCATGGCAAGGAAGCGGCGCTGCTGTTCACATCCGCCTATATCGCCAATGACGCCACGCTGAGCACGCTGCCCAAGCTGTTCCCCGGCCTGATCATCTATTCCGATGCGCTGAACCATGCCTCGATGATCGAAGGCGTGCGCCGCAACGGGGGCGCCAAGCGCATTTTCCGCCACAATGACGTGGCCCATCTGCGCGAACTGCTGGCCGCCGACGATCCCAAGGCGCCCAAGCTGATCGCCTTCGAGTCCGTCTATTCGATGGATGGCGATTTCGGCCCGATCGAGGCGATCTGCGACCTGGCCGATGAATTCGGCGCACTGACCTATATCGACGAGGTCCATGCCGTGGGCATGTATGGCCCGCGCGGGGCAGGGGTGGCGGAACGTGACCGCCTGATGCACCGGCTGGACATCATCAACGGCACGCTCGCCAAGGCTTATGGCGTGATGGGCGGCTATATCGCGGCCTCGGCCAAGATGTGCGACGCGATCCGCTCCTACGCGCCGGGCTTCATCTTCACGACATCCTTGCCGCCGGCGATCGCGGCGGGGGCGGCGGCGTCCGTGGCGCATCTGAAGCGCGACAATTCCCTGCGCGAGCAGCACCAGACGCAGGCGAAGATCCTCAAGACCCGGCTCAAGGGGCTGGGCCTGCCGATCATCGACCACGGCAGCCATATCGTGCCGGTGATCGTGGGCGATCCGGTGCATACCAAGAAACTGTCGGACATGCTGCTGGAAGGCTATGGCATCTATGTCCAGCCGATCAACTTCCCGACTGTGCCGCGTGGCACCGAGCGGCTGCGGTTCACGCCCTCGCCGGTGCACGGCCCGAAGGAAATGGACCGCCTCGTACACGCCATGGACGAGTTGTGGTCGCATTGTGCGCTGAATCGCGCCGAAATGAGCGCCTGATTATCGATAGAGTGTAAATGTGCTTGTGCTGTGTTACGGTTAGCCCAAGAAAGAGTGAGACTCGAATCGGGGATGGTGCGAGTCTGAAACCTCAAGCAACGGGGCAGCGGGCATGATCGGGCGCAGATTCACCCGAAAGGTCGAGGAGAAGGTTGTCGAGCCTAAAGGCTTTGACGACTACGACCTGCGTCTGGGCGATCTGATGCGCGGCGAACGCGCCACGATGGGCAAATCCCTGCTGGATGTGCAGCGCGAATTGCGCATCCGCGCCGCCTATATCGCGGCAATCGAAAACTGCGATCCCTCTGCCTTTGACACCCCCGGTTTCATCGCGGGTTACGTGCGTTCTTATGCGCGCTACCTGAACATGGATCCCGATCAGGCTTTCGCGGCCTTCTGCGCCGAAAGCGGTTTCTCGACCGCGCATGGCATGTCGGCGGCGGCTTCCTCGGCGCGCAAGGCGCCTGCCGCCCGTCAGACGCCCAGCGTGCGCGATCCTTTCGCCGCGCCGACGACCCCCTTCGCCCCGGCCAAGGATGCGTTTCTCAGCCAGATCGAACCGCGCGCGGTTGGATCGACGCTGGTGTTGCTGCTGCTGATCGGCACCATCGGCTATGGTGGCTGGTCGGTGCTGAACGAGGTGCAGCGCGTGACCTTCGCCCCGGTCGAGAATACGCCCGAGGTGCTGAGCGATCTTGACCCGCTTCAGGCGACGCCCGCCGCACCCCGCGCGGGCAGCGAGACGGATGGTTTCGCAACCGCCGACAGCGCCGCCGCACGCAACGATGCGCTGTCGCGGATGTATCGCCCGCAGGCGCTGGATGTGCCGGTGCTGGTGGCGCGTGATGCGCCGATCGCCACGATCGATCCGTCGACCGTGGGCGCCTTTGCCGATCGCGCCCCGTCCGAACGCAGCCTTGCCGCGGTCGAGCCCGATACGCGCGACCCGCTTCCCTTCGGCCCGCAGATGCCGCAGGTCGTGGCCGATCCGACCCCCGGGGTCGAGATGGTGGCCGTGCGGTCCGCGTGGGTCCGGGTGAATGCCGCCGATGGCACGGTGATCTTCGAAGGGATCATGGAGGCGGGAGACCGCTATTCCGTGCCGCCGACCGAAGAACCCTCGCGTCTGCGGGTGGGCGAATCCGGTTCCGTGTATTTCGCGGTCAACGGCCAGCATTACGGCCCGGTCGGGCCGCGCGGCACGGTGACCTCGAATGTCGAACTGTCGGTGGATCATGTGACCGCGACCTACGAGGTGGCAGACCTTGAAACCGATGTCGATCTGGCCCGTACCGTGGCCGAGGCCCAGCAGGCCGTGACCGTCACCGACTGATCCGGCCGATTGGCGCGGTCGGACGATTGCGGCGCAGCCTGTCGCGCGATATGATCACGCCAACAGGCGATGATGCGCCGCGCGTGAACAGGAAATCCCATGTCTCTCAATCACATCCGCCCCTGGCGCAACATCTATCGCCGCAAAAGCCGCCAGATCCATGTGGGGCGTGTGGCCGTGGGGGGCGATGCGCCGATTTCGGTGCAGACGATGACCAATACGCTGACCACCGATGTGGCCGCGACCGTGGCGCAGATCAATGCCGCCGCCGAGGCAGGGGCCGATATCGTGCGCGTCTCGGTGCCGGATCAGGACAGTTCGCGCGCCCTGCGCCAGATCGTGCGCGAGGTCGATGTGCCGATCGTGGCCGATATCCATTTCCACTATAAACGCGGCATCGAAGCCGCCGAGGCGGGGGCCGCTTGCCTGCGGATCAACCCCGGCAATATCGGTGATTCCGCCCGCGTGCGCGAAGTGATCAAGGCCGCGCGCGACAACAACTGTTCGATCCGGATCGGCGTGAACGCGGGATCGCTGGAAAAGCACCTGCTGGACAAATACGGCGAGCCTTGCCCCGATGCGATGGTGGAATCCGGGCTGGATCACATCAAGATCCTGCAGGACAACGATTTCCACGAGTTCAAGATCAGCGTGAAGGCGTCGGACGTGTTCATGGCCGCCGCCGCCTATCAGCAACTGGCCGAGGCGACGGATGCGCCGATCCACCTGGGCATCACCGAGGCGGGCGGTTTCGTGTCGGGCACGATCAAATCGGCCATTGGCCTTGGCAACCTGCTGTGGATGGGTATCGGCGACACGATCCGCGTGTCGCTGTCCGCCGATCCGGTGCAGGAGGTCAAGGTCGGGTTCGAGATCCTCAAGTCGCTGGGCCTGCGCCATCGCGGGGTCAATATCATCTCTTGTCCCTCCTGCGCGCGGCAGGGTTTTGACGTGATCAAGACGGTCGAGATCCTGGAAAAGCGGCTGGAGCACATCAAGACGCCCATGAGCCTGTCGATCATCGGCTGCGTGGTCAACGGACCGGGCGAGGCGCTGATGACCGATGTCGGGTTCACCGGCGGCGGGGCAGGGTCGGGCATGGTCTACCTGGCGGGCAAGCAAAGCCACAAGCTGGGCAATGACGGCATGATCGAACATATCGTCGAACAGGTCGAAAAGCGCGCCGAGGCGATCGAGGCCGAGAAGAAGGCCCAGGCCGCCGCCGAAGCCGCCGAATAAGCGCGGGATCAGCGGGTCAGGTAACGTTCCAGCACGACGGACGGGATATGGCCCTGAAGCATCATCTGCGGCAGGACATAGGCGGGCATGTCCGACAGTTCCAGTTCCGCGGCAAGGGCTGCGGCATCCGGGTCTGACAACCGGAACAGGGTCACGCGCAGGTCATGGCTTGCCGCCAAGGCGCGCAGGTCTGCCGTGGCACGGTCGCAATCGGCGCAGTCATCGGCGATGAAAAGGGCGATACGGCTGTGCGCCGTGGCCGGGCCAAAGCCGTCGCGCGCGGGATCGAAAAGGCGCGGCGCCAGCCGTTCCAGCCGGGTGATATCGTCCGTCACGGCCTGTTCATAGGCCGAGGGGGGCGTCAGCGCGCGCGCCACCAGTTCGGGTTCATCCAGCAGCAGCCTGCGGATTTCGGCGCCGAGGGCGGCGCGGTCCTGCGGGCTCAGCGCCAGGGTGTCGGCCTGCACGGGCAAGCCGGGCCACAGGCACGCACTGCACAGCGCCGCGCGGGCCCACCGTGTCGGGGTCCACATGCCTGCCTGCCCGCGCTCAGTCCTCGCGCGCTTCGGCGACAAGGCGCTGCATGTCGGCAAGCGGCATGTAGCCGCGCAGCAACTGGTCCTCCAGCACGAAGGTGGGCGTGCCGCTGATCTGCAGGCGGCCCGCCAGCGCGTGATTGGCCGCGATCACCTGCGTGACCTCGTCGCTGGTCATGCGCGCCATGATGGCGCCCGCGTCCAGATCCAGCTCGCCTGCCATCCGTTCCAGCGTCTCGGGGGTGATGTTGCCCCGGAAGCTGATCAGCATGTCATGCGCCGCCTTGTAGGCGTCATCGCCCGCGATCTGCTTGACCGCGATGGCAAAGCGCGAAGACAGCACGGATTCTTCGCCCAGGATGGGGAATTCCTTGATGATGAAGCGGATATTTCCGTCCGCTTCCAGAAGCTGCTCCACCTCGGGGTGGGCGCGGCGGCAGAACCCGCAGCGGTAGTCGGTGAATTCGACAAGCGTGACATCCCCGTCGGGATTGCCGCCGATCCAGGACTGCCCGTCATTCAGCAGCGCATCGCGATTGGCACGGACCAGTTCGACGTCGCCCATGGCCTGCGCCTCGGCCTGGCGCTGTTCCAATATGGCGACCGCCTCCATGATCACTTCGGGATTGTCCAGCAGATAGGCGCGGATCTCGTCGCGCAGGGCGCTGCGCTCGGCGTCGGACATGTCGGTGATGTCAAAGGCCTGCGCCGGGGCGGTCAGGGCCAGGAAAGCGACAGCCGCCCCGAAGGTTGCAGCGCGAAAAGTGTGCGTCATGGAAATCATCTCCGTTGTTTGGCGGCGGCTTCGGCGGCAAAGACCACATCCTGCGCGCGATTGAAAGGGGCCGATCCCCGCGGCAAAAGGCCCGAGGCCCGATTGGCATGGATCAGGGCATCGGGCAGACGGCCTTGCAGGGCAAAGCGTTCCGCCGTCACCAGCGCGGCCATGCCTTCCTGGCCGGTCCTTGCATAGGCCACGGCCAGATCGCGCAGCATCGCGGCATTGCGGAAATCGCGGTCGCGCGATGCGCTCAGCGGCTCCAGCGCGGCCCTGGGCTGCCCTGCGGCCAGCAGCGCGCGGCCATAGCCCGCCTGGATCAGCGCATTGCGCGGGGCAAGGGCGGCGGCCTGCCGATAGGCGGCGACAGCAGCCTGGAACTGCCGGCTTTCCAGCAGGATCTGGCCGCGCAGATCATGCACGAAAGGGTCCTTGGGCCGCATCGCAACCAGCCGGTCGGCGGCGGCGATGGCGCGGGCGGGATCGGGCGTGCGGTGCCAGGCCACGGCCTCGCGCATCAGGGCGATATCGGCGGTGCCGCTTTGATCCAGCCGGTCCAGCGTCCAGCGGGGCGCGCGCAGAAAGGCCGACAGCTTGCCATTGATGCGGGCGAACCAATAGGCGGCATCAGGATCGGTGCGCTGCTCGCCGCGCCGGGCCTGGATATAGGCCTCGACCGCGCGCAGACGGTCGCGCGACAAGGGGTGGGTGCGGGCATAGGGATCCTGGCGCCCCTGCGACAGAACCTCTTGCCCGCGAAAGATGCTCAGGACGTCGGAAAAGCCCTGCGGATCAAGGCCCGCCCGCTCCATGTAGCGCAGCCCGTCGCCGTCGGCGGCGCTTTCCTCGGCCCTTGTGTGGGACATGAAGACGCGCTGCGCCGATCCGCTGACGCCCAGCCCCAGCCCCGCCGCCGCGTCGCCCCGGCCGGCTGCGGCAGCGGCCGCCGCGGCCAGCGCCACGCCCAGACCCGAGATGGTGTTGGCCCGTTGCAGGTTCTGCGCCCGGCGCGCCATGTGCCCGTTGGCGATATGGGCGGCCTCATGGGCGATGACCGATTGCAGCATCGCCGGGGTCTTCATCTTCAACAGAAGGCCCGAATGGATGAAGATGTGATTGTTGTCGACGATGAAGGCGTTCAGCGTATCGTCCTGGATGATCAGCACCCGCACCGAATTGGGCGACAGCCCCGCCGCCTGCAGCACCGGGCGCGCCAGTTCGGAAAGGGCATGTTCCAGGTCGGCATCGCGGATCAGCGTCGCGGCCCCCGCCTGCAGGGTCATCGCCAGCCAGATCATCGCCGCCGCGATGAGATGTCCAAGCTGCCGTGCGCGCCTCTGCATTGACCTGCCCGCCATTTCCCTGTGAATTGCCGCCTCAACGGGCAGCATAGGAAAGAAGCGATGCGAAACTCAAGGCGCGGGGCGGTCGATCCCTTCATTGTGATGGATGTGATGGAAGCGGCGCGCGCCGCCGAAGCCGCGGGCCGCCACATCATCCACATGGAGGTGGGCCAGCCCGGAACGCCCGCGCCGCAAGGGGCGCGCGATGCGCTGGCGCGGGCCATGCAGACCGATGCGCTGGGATATACGGTGGCCTTGGGTCTGCCCGCCCTGCGGGCGCGCATCGCGCGGCTTTACGGGGACTGGTACGGTGTCGATCTGGATCCGGCGCGGGTGGTGGTCACCTCCGGCTCGTCGGCGGGATTCATCCTGGCCTTCACCGCGCTTTTCGACAGTGGCGACAAGGTGGGGATCGGTGCGCCGGGCTATCCCAGCTACCGCCAGATCCTGCGCGCGCTGGGGATGCAGCCCGTTGATCTGCCCACATCCGCCGAAAACCGGTTTCAGCCGGTTGCGGCGGATTTCGCGGGCATGGACCTGGCCGGGCTGATGGTGGCCTCGCCCGCCAATCCCACCGGCACGATGCTGGACAAGCCCGCGCTGTCGGCGCTGATCCATGCCGCGCAGGGGGCGGGGGCCGCCTTCATCAGCGACGAGATTTATCACGGCATCGAATACGAGGCGAAGGCCGTCACCGCGCTTGAGGTGAGCGACGATGTCTATGTGATCAATTCGTTTTCCAAGTATTTCAGCATGACAGGCTGGCGCGTCGGCTGGATGGTGGTGCCGCCCGATCATGTGCGCATCATCGAACGGATCGCGCAGAACATGTTCATCTGCCCGCCCCATGCCAGCCAGGTCGCGGCGCTTGCGGCGATGGATTGCGACGATGAATTGCAAGCCAACATGGCTGTCTACCGCGAGAACCGCCGCCTGATGCTGGAGGGGCTGCCGAAGGCGGGGTTCGACCGGATTGCGCCGCCCGACGGGGCCTTCTATGTCTATGCCGATGTCAGCCACCTGACCGATGACAGCCGGGCCTTTGCCGCCGAAATCCTTGAAAAGGCAGGCGTTGCGGTGACGCCGGGGCTGGATTTCGACCCGGTGCGCGGGGGCGGGACGCTGCGGTTTTCCTACGCCCGCGCCACGGCGGATATCATCGAGGGACTGGCCCGGCTGGAACGGTTCATGGCGTCGCGCGCATGATGCGCGGGGGCATCGACAAATCGTCATGTGCATGGCGCGGGCCCTTGGTATATCCTGGTCCAAAGCAGCCGGAACGGGGCAGATGAGCAGAGTGTTGAATGTGATCGCGGCGGTTATGCTGCTTTGGGGGGCGGTGCTGGCCACGGGCCCCGTGCTGGCCCAATCCGCCGAATTCACGGCGCTGGCGCGGGTCGATGCGGCGCAAAGCGGCCTGTCGCAGGCAGAGGACCGCGTGACGCTGGACCTGGCGCTGTCGCAGGGCGTGCCCTACCGCGCCTATACGCTGGAGGCGGCGGGCGATGTGCCGCGCCGCCTGGTTCTGGATTTTCGCGAGGTGGATTGGCAGGGGCTGACGCCCGATGCGCTGGGGCAGGTGGCCGATGTCACCGGGCTGCGGTTCGGGGCGGTGCGGCCCGGCTGGTCGCGCATGGTGCTGGACCTGGCCCGCCCCCTGGTGCTGGATCAGGCGGGGTTGCGGGTTGCGCAGGATACGGGGGTTGCGCGGCTGCGCATCGTGCTGCGCGCGGTCAGCGCGGCCGAGTTCACGGCCCTGTCGGGCGCGCCGCATGATCCGGCCTTCGATCTGCCCGCGCCCGAACCCGTTGACCGCACCGCAAGGCCCCGCGTGGGCGAGGCGCCGCTGGTCGTGGTGCTGGACCCCGGCCATGGCGGCATCGATCCGGGCGCCGAGCGCGACGGGCTGACCGAGAAGGAGCTGATGCTGACCTTCGCGCGGGAATTGCAGGATGTGCTGGTGCGCGACGGTAGTTTCGAGGTGGTTCTGACGCGCACGGATGACAGTTTCGTCTCGCTGGATCGGCGCGTGGCGATCGCGCATTCGGCGGGGGGGCAGGTCTTCATCTCGTTGCATGCCGATGCGCTGTCCGAGGGGCAGGCCCATGGCGCGACGGTGCATCTGTTGTCCGACAGCGCCTCGGATGCGGCCTCGGCCACGCTGGCGGAACGGCATGACCGCGATGACCTGCTGGCCGGCATCGACCTGACGGGGCAGGACGATCAGGTGGCGGGCATCCTGATGGATCTGGCCCGGCAGGAAACGCAGCCGCGCGCCGAACGTCTGGCGCAGGCGCTGGTGGCGGGGATCAAGGGGGCGGAACTGCCGCTCAACAGCCGCCCGGTGCGGCGCGCGGCGTTTTCGGTGCTCAAGGCGGCCGATATCCCCTCGATCCTGCTGGAGGTGGGGTTCCTGTCCAGCCCGCGCGACCTGAAGAACCTGCGCAACCCGGACTGGCGGTTGCAGATGGCCGAGGCGATCCGCGAGGGGCTGACCCTCTGGGTGGCCGAGGATTCGATCCTGTCGGATCTGGTGCGGCAATAGGCCTGCGCGCGGCGGGCGGATCACCGCCAGTCGTCGCGGGTTCTTGTTTTGACCCTGTCGCGGTCGAGGGGTATAGAGTGGGGCGATATGTTCAGGGGCGCCGCGTGATCAGATTCATCCTTTCCACCCTTGGCGGGGTATTCACCTTCCTGACGCTCGGCATCTTTGCCGTGGCGGTCAGCATCGGTGCGGTTTTCTATATCTACGGCCGCGACCTGCCCAGCCATGAAAGCCTGGCGCAATACACGCCCCCCACGATCAGCCGCATCTATTCCTCCGAGGGGCGGATCATCGACGAATTCGCCAAGGAACGCCGCCTGTTCACCCCGGCGGCCGAGATCCCCGACCTGGTGAAACAGGCCTTCATCTCGGCCGAGGACAAGAATTTCTATGTCCACAAGGGCTATGACGCGCGCGGTATCGCGGCGGCGGCCTATGATGCCGTCGCCTCGCGCGGGCAGGATGTGCGCGGCGCTTCCACCATCACGCAGCAGGTGATGAAGAACTTCCTGCTGGGGGGCGAACGCGCCGCCGAGCGCAAGATCAAGGAAATCATCCTGGCCACGCGCCTTGAAGAGACGCTGAGCAAGGAACGCATCCTTGAACTTTATCTGAACGAGATTTTCCTGGGCCAGAATTCCTATGGCGTGACCGCCGCGGCGCTGACCTATTTCAACAAGCCGCTGCGCGACCTGGCCCCGCATGAGGCGGCTTTCCTTGCGTCATTGCCCAAGGCGCCGTCGGATTATCATCCGGTCCGGCGGGCCGACCGGCTGCTGGCGCGGCGCAATTTCGTGCTGCGCGAGATGTTCGAGAACGGGTATCTGACCGAAGCCGTCTACCAGGCGGAAGCGGCGATGCCGCTGCGGTCGGTGCAGGCGGGCGACTTCGAGACGTTCCGCGCCGCCCTGCCGCCGCGCGACTATTTCACCGACGAGATCCGGCGCCAGCTGTCGGTGGATTTCGGCGAGGATGAGTTTTTCTCGGGCGGCATGACAGTGCGCGCCACCATCGACCCCGACATGCAGGTCGAGGCCGCGCGCGCGCTGCGCCGGGCGCTGGAGACCTATGATCGCGAAGGCGGGGTCTGGCGGGGCACCCGGGGCAGGCTGTCGGCTGCGGAACTGGCTGATTGGCGGGCGGCGCTGCAAGCCGCCGAAGTGCCGCGCGACATCGATCTGAACGGGCGGTGGTATCCCGCCGTGGTGCTTGAGTTGTCGGGCGACGAGGCCCGCCTGGGGATCGAGGATCAGCCTGGCGAGGATCACGTGATCGAGGCGAAAGACGTGACCTGGGCGCGCAAGCTGTTGCCTGATGGCAAGCTGGCCCGTCGCGCGCAGGTACCATCCGACCTGCTGGAGGTGGGCGATATCGTGCTGGTGCGCGCCCTCACCTCCGACAGCGACGGCAGCTTTGTCCGCTGGAGCCTGCGCCAGGTGCCCGAGGTGCAGGGCGGCTTCATGGCGATGGACGTCAACACAGGCCGCGTGATCGCCATGCAGGGCGGCTTCAGCTACCAGGATTCGGTGTTCAACCGCGCCACCCAGGCCCGCCGGCAGCCAGGTTCGAGCTTCAAGCCCTTCGTATATGCCGCGGCGCTTGATAGCGGCTACAGCCCGGCGACGATCGTCGTCGACGCCCCGATCGAGATCAACACGCCGCAGGGCCTGTGGCGTCCGCGAAATGCGTCGAACCAGTATTACGGCCCCACGCCGCTGCGCACGGGTATCGAACAGTCGCGCAACCTGATGACCATCCGCCTCGCGCAGGAAGTGGGCATGGACATCGTTGCCGAGTATGCCGAGAAATTCGGCGTTTATGACAACATGGGCCGGTTCCTGGCGAATTCGCTGGGATCCGAGGAAACCACCCTGTTCCAGATGGTTGCGGCCTATGCGATGTTCGCCAACGGCGGTGAGCGGGTGAAGCCGACCCTTGTGGACCGGGTGCAGGACCGTTTCGGGCGCACGATCTACCGCCACGATCAGCGTAACTGCGTCGATTGCCTTGTCCCCGGCATCCCGCAAGGGCAGGCCCCGCGGATCGAGACGAACCGCGAGCGGGTGATGAACGCGATCACCGCCTATCAGCTGACCTCGATGATGACGGGCGTTGTCGAACGCGGCACCGCCGCGCGCACCGTCGGGCTGAGCGTGCCTGTCGCGGGCAAGACCGGCACGACCAACGATTCCAAGGACGTGTGGTTCGTGGGTTTCACCAGCAATATCGTGGCGGGCTGCTATATCGGCTATGACCAGCCGCGCCCCTTGGGCCGTGGCGCCTCGGGCGGGGGGATGTGCGGCCCGGTGTTCCAGGAGTTCATGCTGGAAGCCACCGCGAAATACGGCGGCGGCCCCTTCACGGTGCCGCCGGGCGGGCGGTTCATCAAGATCGACCGTTTCACCGGCGCGCCGCTGCCGGATGATGCAACGGGCGATTATGTCGTGGCCGAATATTTCCGCGATGGCGAAGAACCCGTCTTTGGCGTGATGTTTGACGGCGGCTTTGCCATGGGGTCGAACCTGCCGCTGGTGCAGGAGGCGCAGGCCCGCGCCGGGCGCTCGGTCACCACCTCGACCGGGCAGACCGCCACCGTCGGACCCAAGGCCGATTTCGGCACCGTGTCATCGGGCGGCCTTTACTAGCGGTCGTGGTGGCCCGATCCGGGCCCCACGCTTGCCCCGGCGCGATGGCTGGTCTATCAGGCGGGGTGATCATCCGATCCGCTTATCCACGTGATCCATCCAGCAGGAAGACCCATGCGCGCCGAGGTTCAGAACACGATTGCCGAGATCCAGAAATCGCTGGAGCTGCTGCGCCAGCGCATGGATTGGGAGATGGCCCCCCACCGGCTTGAGGAATTCAACGCCCGGGTCGAGGATCCGACCCTCTGGGACGATCCTGAAAAGGCGCAGGCGCTGATGCGGGACCGGCAGAACCTTGTCGATGCGATCGACACGGTGAAGGGTATCGCGCAGGAATTGCAGGACAATATCGACCTGATCGAGCTGGGCGAGATGGAAGACGATGCCGAGGTCGTCAAGGACGCCGAGGCCGCGTTGAAGGCGCTCAAGGCCAAGGCCGCCGAGAAAGAGCTTGAAGCGCTGCTGGATGGCGAGGCGGACGGGAACGACTCGTTTCTGGAAATCAACGCGGGTGCCGGCGGCACCGAAAGCTGCGACTGGGCCAGCATCCTGGCGCGGATGTATGTCCGCTGGGCCGAAAGCAAGGGCTACAAGGTCGAGATGCAATCCCAAAGCCCGGGCGAAGAGGCGGGGATCAAATCGGTCACCTACAAGATCTCTGGGCATAATGCTTATGGCTGGCTGAAGTCGGAATCGGGCGTGCACCGGCTTGTCCGCATCAGCCCCTATGACAGCGCCGCGCGGCGGCACACCTCGTTCTCGTCGGTCTGGGTCTACCCGGTGGTGGACGATAACATCGAGATCGAGGTCGCGCCCAACGATATCCGCATCGACACCTACCGGTCCTCGGGCGCAGGCGGTCAGCACGTGAACACCACCGATTCGGCCGTGCGGATCACGCATATTCCCACCGGCATCGTCGTGACCAGTTCGGAAAAGTCGCAGCACCAGAACCGCGACATCGCCATGAAGGCGCTGAAATCGCGCCTCTATCAGCTGGAACTGGACAAGCGCAACGCCGCCATCAACGAAGCCCACGCCGCCAAGGGCGAGGCCGGATGGGGCAACCAGATCCGGTCCTACGTGTTGCAGCCCTACCAGATGGTCAAGGACCTGCGCACCGGCTACGAGACCTCGGATACCCAGGGCGTGCTGGACGGTGATCTTGACGGGCTGATGGCCGCGACGCTGGCGATGGATGTCTCGGGCAAGAGCCGCGCCGAAGCGCAGGCCGAGGGCTGAATTCCGCTTGATCCTTCACAAGTTATCTGTCGAAACTGACCTTCAAGAGGGGCAGGGAGGTTTCCGATGGATGATCTGATGAATCGCGACGCGCTGGAGCTGTCGGCGATGCTGGAGGCGCGCCAGATCAGCGCGGTCGAGCTGATGCAGGCGACGCTGGACCAGATCGGTCGCGTCAACGGTGCAGTCAACGCGGTTGTCAGCCTGCGTGACGCCGATACCCTGCTGGCCGAAGCGCGCGCCGCCGATGAGGCCCCCCGCAAGGGCTGGCTGCATGGCATTCCGCTGGCGGTCAAGGACCTGGCCGATGTGGCGGGGTTGCCGACCTCGATGGGATCGCCTGCCTTTGCCGGGAATGTTCCCGCCGCCGATTGCGGGATGGTCGCCCGGATGCGCGGCGCGGGCGGGCTTTTCATCGGCAAGACCAACACGCCCGAATTCGGGCTGGGCAGCCACACGTTCAACCCGGTGCATGGGGCCACGCACAACCCCTATGACACGGGGCGCACCGTGGGCGGGTCATCCGGCGGGGCGGCGGCGGCGCTGGCGGCGCGGATGCTGTCGGTGACCGACGGGTCGGACATGATGGGGTCGCTGCGCAACCCTGCGGGCTGGTGCAATGTCTACGGGATGCGGCCCAGTTGGGGGCGTATCCCCGCCGATCCGGTGGGCGATACTTTCCTGCATCCGCTGGCCACGCTGGGCCCGATGGGGCGCAGCCCGCGCGATATGGCCGCCCTTTTGGAGGTGCAGGCCGGTCCCAACCCCCGCGTGCCCTTCGGCCTGCCGAAAGAGAACTACCTTGACGGGATCGACACAGATGTGAAGGGCCGCCGCATCGGCTGGCTGGGCAGCTGGGGTGGCGCCTATCCGATGGAGCCGGGGATCCTGCCGCTGATCGAAGGGGCGCTCACAGGGTTCAGCGACATGGGCTGCATTGTCGAGGCGGTCGATCCCCCCTTCAGCGCCGCCGATATCTGGGACAGCTGGGTCGCCCTGCGCGCCTTTGCCAACGCCGGGCGGCTGGATCCGCTTTATTCCGATCCCGCCAAGCGCAAACTGCTCAAGCCCGAGGCGATCTGGGAAATCGAGATGGGCCTTGCCCTGACCCCGATGCAGATCCAGCGCGCCAGCGCGATCCGCTCGCGCTGGTATGCGCGCGCGGCCGAACTCTTCGACACATATGATGCGCTGGTGCTGCCCTCGGCACAGCTTTGGCCCTTCCCGGTGGAATGGGACTGGCCCAAGGAAATCGCGGGCCAGCCGATGGACACCTATCACCGCTGGATGGAGGTGGTGATTCCCGTCAGCCTGATCGGCCTGCCGGCGATCTGCCTGCCCGCAGGCTTTGGCGCGGCCGGTACGGCGGGGGCGGGCCTGCCGATGGGGATGCAGATTTTCGGCCGCCACGGTGACGATGCGGGGCTTTTGCAACTGGCGCAGGCCTGGCACCGCGCCACGGATTGGCCCAATCGCCAACCGCCCGCCTTGTCCTGAGGCTTGCTTTTCCTCCCGTTTGCGGGTCTCATCCGCAGATACCGGAATGTGACGGGGAGGGACCATGCCGGATACACCCAAGGAAGGGCTGCCCGATATCGGGGCGGTCGGCTTTGACACGCTGACCGAAGCGCTCAGGCGCGGCTGGTCGGACATGCGCCGCGCACCGCTTTACGGTCTGTTCTTCGCCTCGGTCTACGTGGCGCTGGGGCTTGCGCTGGCGGCGATCACATGGGCCACCGGCAAGACCTATTGGCTGGTCTTTGCCGCCGTGGGCTTTCCGCTGGTCGGCCCTTTCGCCGCCGTGGGGCTTTACGATGTCAGCCGCCGGATCGAACAGGGCCGCCCGCTGATCATGTCCGAGATCCTCAGCGTGGTCTGGCGGCAATCGCGACGGCAACTGCCCTCGATCTGCGCGATCATCATCATGGTCTTCCTGTTCTGGTTCTTCCTGGCGCATATGATCTTTGCCCTGTTCCTGGGGCTATCGACGATGACCAATATATCAAGCTCTTACGGGGTGTTCCTTACGCCGAATGGCCTGGCGATGCTGGCCGTGGGCACGGTGGTGGGCGGCATTTTCGCGCTGCTTCTCTACATGATCACGGTGATCGCCCTGCCGCTTCTGCTGGAGCGCGAGGTCGATTTCGTGACCGCGATGATCACCAGTTTCCAGTTCGTGCTGGCCAATCCCGTGCCGATGCTGGCCTGGGCCGCGCTGATCGCGGGGCTGACCTTTGCGGCGATGCTGCCGGGCTTTCTGGGGCTGTTCCTGGTGCTGCCGCTTTTGGGCCATGCCACATGGCATCTGTACCGGCTGGTCACAGCCGGAACGTGACACCGGCGGCGACATGAAAAAAGGCGCGCAAGGCCCTGTGCCCGCGCGCCTTTTCGTTGAGGGGTGATGCTGTCAGGCGGCGCCGCCGCGCGACAGGGCGGCCACACCGGTACGCGCCACTTCCAGCAGGCCCAGGGGGCGCATCAGTTCGGCGAAAGCGTCGATCTTTTCGGGCGCGCCGGTGATCTCGAACACGAAGCTCGACAGCGTGCTGTCCACCACATTGGCGCGGAAGATATCGGCCAGGCGCAGCGCCTCGACCCGCTTGTCGCCGGTGCCTTCGACCTTGAACAGCGCCAGTTCCCGCTCGACCGCGGCACCTTCGACCGTCAGGTCATGGACCTCGTGCACGGGCACGATACGGCCCAGCTGCGCCTTGATCTGTTCGATCACCTGCGGCGTGCCGGTGGTGACGATGGTGATCCGGCTGAGGTGCCCGGTATGGTCGATCTCGGCCACGGTCAGGCTTTCGATGTTGTAGCCGCGCCCCGAAAACAGGCCGATCACGCGGGCCAGAACACCCGCCTCGTTATCGACGATCACCGCCAGGGTGTGCCGTTCCTCGACATCCGAGAAGTTGGGCCGCAGGTTGTAGGCCGAATGCTTGGTCGAGCCTTTCTTGATCTGTAGTGCAGACATGGTCTTGGTCCTTTATGGCGTCAGGGGCAGGGGTCCGATGTTCCGGGGAACGATCAGACCATCACGGCGCCTTTCGATCCGATGGCATCCTTGGTGCTGGCCTCGCCCAGCAGCATCTTGTTATGCGGCTCGCCCGACGGGATCATGGGGAAGCAGTTCTCGTGCTTTTCCACCAGGCAGTCGAAGATCACCGGCCCGTCGTAATTGATCATCTCCATGATCGCATCGTCCAGGTCGTCGGCATCCTTGCACAGGATCCCCTTGCAGCCGAAGGCCTCGGCCAGCTTGACGAAATCGGGCAGGGATTCCGACCAGCTGTGCGAATAACGCTCGCCGTGCAGCAGCTCCTGCCATTGGCGCACCATGCCAAGGCGTTCGTTGTTCAGGATGAACTGTTTGACGGGCAGGTTGAACTGCATCGCCGTGCCCATTTCCTGCATGTTCATCAGCCAGGATGCCTCGCCGGCCACGTTGATCACCAGCGCGTCGGGATGCGCCATCTGCACCCCGATCGAGGCCGGCACGCCATAGCCCATCGTGCCCAGACCGCCCGATGTCATCCAGCGGTTCGGATCCTCGAAGTTCAGGTATTGCGCCGCCCACATCTGGTGCTGGCCGACTTCGGTGCAGATGTAGCGGTCATGCCCCTTGGTCAGCTCTTCCAGACGCTTGAGCGCGTATTGCGGCTTGATGACCTTGCCCTTCTGTTCGAACTTCAGGCAATCGACCTTGCGCCATTCGTTGATCTGGCTCCACCACTTGGCCAGACCTTCCTTGTTGGTCTTGCGGCCGCGCGCCTTCCAGATCTTCAGCATGTCTTCCAGAACATGGGCCACATCGCCCACGATCGGGATATCGACGCGGATCACCTTGTTGATCGACGAGGGATCGATGTCGATATGCACCTTCTTGGAATTGGGGCTGAAGGCATCGACGCGGCCGGTGATGCGGTCGTCGAAGCGCGCGCCGATGTTGATCATCAGGTCGCAGCCATGCATGGCCATGTTCGCCTCGTAAAGACCGTGCATGCCCAGCATGCCCAGCCAATGCTTGCCCGACGCGGGGTAGGCGCCAAGGCCCATCAGCGTCGATGTGATGGGAAAGCCGGTCGCCTCGACCAGTTCGCGCAGCAGCTGGCTGGCTGCGGGGCCCGAGTTGATGACGCCGCCACCGGTATAGAAGATCGGGCGTTTCGCGGTTTCCAGTGCTGCGACCAATTCGGTGATCGCCTCAAGATCGCCCTTGACCTGCGGCTGATAGCGGCGGCTGCCGCCTTTCTGCGGCGCCTGGTAGGTGCCGGATGCAAATTGCACGTCCTTGGGAATGTCGACCAGAACCGGGCCGGGGCGGCCGGCGGTTGCGACATGAAACGCCTCGTGCAGGGTCGCGGCCAGCTTCTCGGTGTCCTTGACCAGCCAGTTGTGCTTGGTGCAGGGGCGCGTGATGCCCACGGTATCGGCTTCCTGGAAGGCATCGTTGCCGATCATGAAGGTCGGCACCTGGCCGGTCAGCACGATGATCGGGATGCTGTCCATCAGCGCATCCGTCAGGCCGGTCACCGCGTTGGTCGCACCAGGGCCCGAGGTCACCAGGACCACGCCGGGCTTGCCGGTCGCGCGGGCATAGCCTTCGGCGGCGTGAACCGCCCCCTGTTCATGGCGCACCAGGATGTGCTGAATCTCGTTCTGCTGAAAGATCTCGTCGTAAATCGGCAGCACGGCACCACCGGGATACCCGAATACGACGTCCACACCCTGATCCTTGAGGGCCTGAACCACCATTCTCGCTCCGGTCATCTGACGTGTCATGTGCTTTGCTCCGTTGTCGACGTCATCCATTCGCATAAAAAAGCCCCCGATTTTGTCGGGGGCGCATGGGGTACCTTGAGGGTGTCCGTTACCGGCCCATGCGCCATGTCCTTACGATGATCACTAGCGGTGTCATTGCCATCGGCTCCTTCGTGCGTGGCGGGACATTATGAGTGCTGCAGGGCAGCGTCAACCGCCAATCGGGTGAATTTAATGTCGCGGGGGCGAATTATTTTGTATCTTTATTACGTTTTGGGGTCTTGAAACGTCAGGAAAAGAATTACGCGTCCCCGAAAGCCGCCAAAATGACCGCCAAAACGATCCTTGGCGTGGCCACAAGGGCCACGGCATCTGCCGCAGTGCGGGATTGGCAAGGGGATCAGGGGCGCGCGGGCACCGAGCCGGGTAGCGAGATATTGGCGACCTGTTCCGCGATCGGATCGGTCGAAAGGGGATGCATCTCGGCCGAATAGTCGGCCGGATCGCGCATCTTCTGCCAGCTGCCGCCGACATAAAGCTCAAGGCCCGAGAACTTGGCCTTGTAGCCCATCTTGGGGCTGCCGGGGACCCAGTAGCCCAGGTAGACATAAGGCAGACCCGCCTCGCGCGCGATGCGGATGTGATCCAGAATGATATAAGTGCCCAGGCTGTCGCCGGGCCGGTCCGGCTGATAGAAGGAATAGACCATGCTGACCCCGTCATCCAGAACGTCGGTCAGGCAGACCGCCGCCAGGTCGCGGGTGCGCGTGTCATGGTATTCGATCACGCGGGTGCGGATTGGCGTCTCCTCGATCATGGCGGCGAATTCGAACACATCCATGTCGGCCATGCCGCCATCGGCATGCCGGCTGTCCAGGTAGCGGCGGAAGAGGTCATATTGATCCTCGGTCGCCCAGGGGCTGGTGGCGCGCCGTTCCAGCGCCGCGTTGCGCTTGACCGTGCGTTTCTGGCTGCGCGAGGGCTGGAAATCGGCCACCCGGATCCGGGCGGACAGGCAGGCCGCGCATTCCGAGCAGGAGGGACGATAGAGCACGTTCTGCGACCGGCGGAACCCCTGCTTGGACAGGCTGTCGTTCAGACGCTCCGCGCCTTCACCCTGAAGTGCCGTGAACAGCTTGCGCTCCATTCGCCCGTCCAGATAGGGGCAGGGCTGCGGTGCCGTCACGTAGAACTGTGGCGCTATTGGCAGGGTGTGACGCATGATATCCCTTGGTCCGGCTTTGTCGGGACGATAGCAACGAAGTCTCCATCCGCCAAGAGTTGAATAAAGACCACGTTAACGTCGCGCGCGTTGCCATGCCGCGCGCGACGGGCCGGGACCGCGCATGACCGCTCAGGCGGCCGCCGCGCGGTTCAGGGCGACGCTGCCCAGAAGGTGATCCGTCAGGCCCTGTCCGCGCAGCGTGGTCATCATCAGCACCACGGAAATCACCTGCAACACCGGCAGCGCGAAAGAAAAGGATGTGCCCAGCGTATGCGCCGTGGCGAGGCCCAGCCCGAACCTTTCGCCCTGCGCCGTGCGGAATTCGATCGCCATCAGGCGCATCCCCCAGGTTGCCGAGCGGTTGGCGATCGTGATCACCCGGTAGGCAAAGCCCACCATCAGCATCAGCAGCGGAAAGAAGAACAGCCCCGTAAAGGCCGTGAAGGGCAGGATCAGCAGGCAGATCAGGGCGATCAGCACGGTATCCACCAGCCAGGCCAGCAGCCGTTTCATCGGCACATCGGCATAGAATTCGGGCTGTGTCACAGGATCGGGCAGATGCAGGGGCTGATAGGTCATGCTTGGCTCGCAAAGCGGGGGGTGGGAAGGCCGCAGGCGCGGGGCCTGCGGCGGTGAGTGTCGTGATCAGGCTCAGGCTCAGGCCTTGTCGCTGTCCTGATCAGCCGCGTCTTCCGCCTTGCGCGGGGTGGCGGCGGCGCGGGCGCGGTCGGCCATGAACTCGTCGAACTCGGCCTTGTCGCGGGCTTCGCGCAGACGCTGCAGGAAGCTTTCGAAGTTCTGCTGCTCTTCCTCCAGGCGACGCAGGGTGTCGGCCTTGTAATTGTCAAAGGCGGTATTGCCCGACGAGGACATGGCCGAGAAACCATGACGGGTCATCGAACGGTTACGGCAGGATTTTCCAAACATGCGCTTGCTCCAGATCATATAGGCCAGAAGGGCCAGGCCAACCGGCCAGACAAAGATGAACCCCAGCACCATTGCTGCGATCCAGGCGCCTTTGCCCTTGGCGTCAAGCCAGGCTTCGGCGCGTGACAGCCAGCCCATCGGCGGCGTGTGGGGGGCGGAATAATGCACTGCGGTATTCATGGGGCTCTCCGTTTTCGGGTTGATGTTAATTCCTTTCACATCCCCAAGATCGGTACGGCGCCGCCCGCTTGCAAGGGGTAATGTGAAAGAAATTTACATTTCCTGAATCAGGACGTGAAATCAGCCAGTTGCGCGCCCGTCAGCCGGTGCAGATCGGCGGGCGCTATGGGAAAGATGTGATGCGGCGTGCCCGCGGCGGCCCAGACCACGGCGAATTCCATCAGGCGCGGGTCCAGAAAGGCGCGGATCGGGGCCAGGTGACCGACGGGGGCGACCCCGCCGATGGCAAAGCCGGTCTGCGCCCGGATCAGCGCGGCATCTGCCTTGCCAAGGGGCTCGCCCGCAAGCGCGCTGGCGCGCGCCGCGTCCACCTGGTTGCCGCCAGCGGTCAGGAACAGCAGGGCGCGCCCGCTGTCCAGCCCGGCAAAGATGATAGACTTGGCGATCTGGTCGATCTCGCAGCCCGCCACGGCGGCGGCCTGCGCGGCGGTGCGCGCCTCGCCCAGTTCGTGGATATCGGCGCGCAGCCCTGCCTCTTCCAGCGCGCGGGCCACACGGGCCATGCTCTTGCTCATGCGGTTTCTCCCTGTCGGATATGTCCTTTGCGCCACTATCGGATCGCCAAGCGCCATTGACCAGCCCCGAGGCTTGCGATCAAGGTGCGGCCATGTCGATTGCATCCCGCCTGACCCGCCTGCCACAGCCTTTCGATCCCGAACGGGGTGCGGAAGCGCGCGCCGCCATCCCCGCCGCCGAGGGCGATATCGCCCTGCTGATCGAAGGCACCGGGGGCTGTAGCCCCTATCTGAAATCGCTGATCGAGAAAGAGGCGGATTGGATCCTGCCCGCGCTGGACGATCCCGAAGGCGCGCTGGCCGCGCTGCATCACGATCTGGCGCAGATCGCCCCCGATGCGCTGGCTGATGCTCTCAGGCAGGGCAAGCGGCGCGTGGCGCTGCTGACGGCGCTGGCCGATCTGTCGGGCGCCTGGCCGCTGGAAGAGGTGACCGGCGCGCTGACCCGCTTTGCCGATCTTGCCTGCCAGCTGGCGTTGCGCGCGGCCATCGGGGCAGAGATCCGGCGCGGCAAGCTGCCCGGCGCGACCGAGGATGATGCCGAAACCGGCGGCGGCATGGTGGCGCTGGCCATGGGCAAGATGGGCGCGTTCGAGCTGAACTATTCCTCGGATATCGACCTGATCTGCCTTTTCGACGAAACCCGTTTCGCACCCGACGACTATCACGAGGCGCGCGCCGCACTGATCCGGGCCACGCGCAAGATGGCGGCGATGCTGAACGACAATACCGCGCAGGGCTATGTCTTTCGCACCGATCTGCGGCTGCGCCCCGATCCCGCTGTGACACCTGTCTGCATGGCGATGGAAGCGGCAGAGCGGTATTACGAAAGTCTTGGCCGCACATGGGAACGCGCGGCCTATATCAAGGCGCGGCCCTCGGCGGGTGACCTTGCGGCGGGCGAGCGGTTCCTCAAGACCCTGCGCCCCTTCGTCTGGCGCAAGCATCTGGATTTCGCGGCCATTCAGGATGCCCATGACATGCGCCTGCGCATCCGCGCCCACAAGGGGCTGGGCGGCCCGGTCGTGCTGGCCGATCACAACATGAAGCTGGGCCGGGGCGGCATCCGCGAGATCGAGTTCTTCACCCAGACCCGGCAGATCATCGCGGGCGGGCGCGATCCCGAATTGCGGGTGCGCGGCACGGTCGAAGGGCTGGCGGTGCTGGCGCGCAAGGGCTGGGTGCCCGATGAGGTGGCCGAAACCCTGACGCGGCACTACCGCGCGCATCGCGAGGTCGAGCACCGCTTGCAGATGATCAATGACGCGCAGACCCACAGCCTGCCGCGCAATGACGAGGGCTTTGCCCGGCTGGCGGCCTTCATGGGGGTGGAACAGGCGGCGCTTGAGCGCGATCTGAAGGCGCGCATCAGCGAGGTGCATGATCTGACCGAAGGCTTCTTTGCCGGAAGCGGGATCGTGCCCGCGCCAGAACCACCCGCCGCCGAGGCCGAAAGCTTCGATACCGAAGTGACCAGCCGCTGGCGCAGCTATCCGGCGCTGCGGTCGGCCCGCGCGGTCGAGATCTTCCAGCGCCTGCGCCCCGAGATCCTGTCGCGCCTTGCGCGCGCGGCCAAACCGGAAGAGGCGCTTCTGGCCTTTGACGGTTTTCTTGCGGGCCTGCCCGCCGGGGTGCAGCTGTTCTCGCTCTTCGAGGCCAATCCACACCTGATCGACCTGCTGGTCGATATCGTCGGGTCCTCTCCCGCGCTGGCGCAGCACCTGTCGCGCAACTCGGGCGTGTTCGACGCGGTGATCGGCGGCGGGTTCTTTGCACCCTGGCCGGGGATCGCCGCGCTGGCGCAGGAGTTGTCGGCGCTGCTGGACAGCGAGGCGGATTACGAGCGCAAGCTGGATGCCGCGCGCCGCTGGGCCAAGGAATGGCATTTCCGCATCGGCGTGCATCACCTGCGTGGCCTGATCGATGCCGAAGCCGTGGGCCCGCAATATGCGGACCTGGCCGAAGCGGTGTTGCGCGCGCTCTGGCCCGTGGTGGTGGCGCAATTCGCGGCCAAGCATGGCGCGCCGCCGGGGCGGGGGGCGATGGTGCTGGGCATGGGCTCGCTGGGGGCGGGGCGGCTGAACGCGACCTCGGACCTGGACCTGATCGTGATCTATGATGCCGACGGGGTCGAGATGTCGGATGGCCGCCGCCCGCTGGCAGCAAGGCCATATTACGCGCGGCTGACACAGGCGATGGTGACGGCGCTGACCGCGCCCATGGCCGAGGGCAAGCTTTACGAGGTGGACATGCGCCTGCGCCCCTCGGGCACGCAGGGGCCGGTGGCGACCAGCCTGACCAGTTTCCGCGACTACCAGATGAACGAGGCCTGGATCTGGGAACACCTGGCCCTGACGCGCGCGCGCCCGGTGGCGGGCGAGGCAGGCCTGGCCGCGGATGTCGAGGCGGTGCGCGCCGCGGTGCTGGAGCGCGGCCATCCGCGCGACCGCATCATCGAAGAGGTGGCCACGATGCGCGCGCGGATCGCGGCGGCCAAGGCACCCGACGGGCCATGGGATGCCAAGCTGGGACCGGGACGGTTGCAGGACGTGGAACTGATCGCGCAGGCCGGCAACCTGATGGCGCGCAGCAAGGCGCGCGGCGTGCGCGAGGGGTTGCGCGACTGTGTCGCTTGCGGCTGGCTCAATGACGCCGCTGGCGCAGCGCTGACCGAGGCCTATCTGCTGTTCTGGCGGGTGCAGCTGGTATCGAAACTGCTGAGCGACAGGCCGCTTGATCCGGCGCGGATCGGTGAGGGAGGATGCAGGATGCTTTTGCGCGAAACGGGCCATGAAACCCTTGACGGGCTGGAGGCGGCGCTGATCGAGGTGGCCGCCGCCGCCGATGCGGCGATCAGCGCGGCCCTGGGCCAGACGCCGGAGGATGCGGCATGAAGAAAGGCACGCCCGAGGACCCCAAGGGCCTGATCGCCGAGGCCTACCGGATCGACGGCATCACGCCGGGCGAATGCCGCACGATCTTTCTGGACTGGGCGCTGAGCCTGCCCGATGGCAGCGACAGCCGCAGCATCCTGGCCGTGCTGGTCGCGCGCCACGAGGCCGATGCCCCGGATCATCCGATGACCGTGGTGATGCGCGAAGGGATGCAGGCCATGACCCGGAAGGGCCGGCGCGGCGGCTGGCGCGGGCGCCCACGTGACTGAAGGGGCGCAGGGTGATCAGGGCTGACCGGGGCTGACCGGGGCTGACGGGCCTCAGGTCGTGCGGGGCAGGGTGGCCGCGGCGCGGGCAAGGGCGGTGATCCCGTCCCAATCGCCGCTGGCGATCATCGCCGCCGGCGCGACCCAGCTGCCGCCGACGCAGACCACGTTGGGCAGGCCCAGGTAATCGGCCACATTGCCCGGACCGATCCCGCCCGTGGGGCAGAAGGTGATCTGCGGCAGGGGCGATGACAAGGCGCGCAGCGCGGCGGCGCCGCCCGCGACCTCGGCGGGAAAGAATTTCTGCGTCGTGTAGCCGCGCTCCAGCAGGGCCATCGCCTCGGTCGCGGTGGCGGCCCCCGGCAGCAGGGGCAGGGCGCTGTCCTCGCAGGCGGCCAGCAGCCGGTCGGTGGCCCCGGGCGAGACCGCGAAACCCGCCCCCGCCGCCTTGACCGCGCGCACATCCGCCGGGGACAGCACCGTGCCCGCGCCCACCACCGCACCCGCGACATGGCCCATCTCGGTCATCACCTCGAGTGCCGCGGGCGTGCGCAGCGTCACCTCCAGCACCGGCAGGCCGCCCGCCACCAGCGCCTGCGCCAGGGGCCGGGCATGGGCCGCATCATGGACCACGAGGACCGGGATCACGGGCGCCATCTGGCACAGGGCAAGCGTGGCCTCCGAGGCGTGATGCGGTGTCATGGGCGGTGCTCCGTCACGGGGGGCAGCGACCGGGGCCGCCGCCGGGATCTGGATATTTGCAGCAAGAAGAAGCAGGGGCGCGCGCGCATGTCAGACCACCACGGCGGCGCCGGTGGCGGCGGGCCCCACATTGGCGCGGAACATCGCGAAAAGCTCGCGCCCCACGCCGGTGCCATTGCCGGTCAGATCCGGGGTGGCCGGGGCGCGGGTGTCAAGATCGGGCGCCAGCGCCTCGATCTGCCCGATGGTGGCGTCCAGCCGGATGATGTCGCCGTCGCGCAGCCGCGCGAGCGGGCCACCGGCGGCGGCTTCGGGGCTCATGTGGATGGCGGCGGGCACCTTGCCGGACGCGCCGGACATGCGCCCGTCCGTGACCAGCGCCACCTTGAGCCCGCGATCCTGCAGCACCGCCAGCACCGGCGTCAGCGCATGCAGTTCGGGCATGCCATTGGCCTGCGGGCCCTGAAAGCGCACCACCACAACGGTATCGGCGGTGAATTCGCCTGCCTTGAACGCCTCTTTCACGGCTTCCTGGGTTTCGAAGATGCGGGCCGGGGCCTCGATCACATGGCGCTCGGGGGCGACGGCGGATGTCTTGATGACGCCGGTTCCCAGGTTGCCGTTCAGCTGGCGCAGACCGCCGGTTGCGTCGAAAGGATCGGACACAGGGCGCAGGATGCGGGTGTTCTGGCTGTCGCGCGCGCCGGGTTCCCAGACCAGGCCCGCGTCGGTCAGTTTCGGCTCGGCTGTGTAGCGCTCCAGCCCCTTGCCCGCGACGGTCATCGTGTCGGGGTGCAGCAGCCCCGCCTCGAGCAGCTGGCCGATCGTATAGCCCAGGCCGCCCGCGGCGTGGAAATGGTTCACATCGGCCAGCCCGTTGGGATAGACCTTGGCCAGAAGCGGCGTGACCTGCGACAGGTCGTGGAAATCCTGCAATTCCAGCAGCACGCCCGCCGCGCGGGCCATGGCGGGCAGGTGCAGCACCAGGTTGGTCGAGCCCCCCGTCGCCATCAGCCCCACGATCCCGTTGACGAAGGCGCGCGCATCCAGCACCTCGCATACCGGCGTGTAGGCATTCCCGAGGCCGGTGATCGCCGCCGCGCGTTCCGTGCCCGCCACCGTCAGCGCCTCGCGCAGGGGCGTGCCGGGATTGACGAAGGAGGCGCCGGGCAGGTGCAGCCCCATGAATTCCATCAGCATCTGGTTGGTATTGGCGGTGCCGTAGAAGGTGCAGGTTCCGGGGCCGTGGTAGGATGCCATCTCGGCCGCCATCAGGGCGGCACGGTCGATCTGCCCGGCCGCGAATTGCTGGCGCACCTTTGCCTTTTCGTCATTGGGCAGGCCCGATGTCATCGGCCCCGCAGGCAGGAACACCCCCGGAATATGGCCGAAGGTGGCCGCCGCGATCACCAGACCCGGCACGATCTTGTCGCAGACGCCAAGGTAAAGCGCGGCATCAAAGGTGTTGTGCGACAGCGCCACACCGGCCGCCAGCGCGATCACGTCGCGCGAGAAAAGCGAAAGCTCCATCCCCGTCTGGCCCTGCGTGACCCCATCGCACATGGCGGGCACCCCGCCGGCGACCTGCGCCGTCGCGCCCACGCGGCGCGCGGCCTGGCGGATCAGATCGGGAAAGCGTTCAAAGGGCTGATGGGCCGACAGCATGTCATTATAGGCCGTCACGATGCCGATATTGGGGGCAGGCGTCGTGGCCAGGGTGGCCTGGTCCTGGCCCATCGCGGCATAGGCATGGGCCTGGTTCGAACAGCTCAGATGCGCGCGGCGCGGACCTTCGGACGCGGCACGGCGCATCAGATCCATGTAAGCCGCGCGGGCGTCGCGGCTGCGTTCCTCGATCCGATCCGTGACACGCGCCACCTGATCGTGCAATGACATCGCTATCCCCCCTGGTCGGTCCTGCCCTGTCCTGATGATAGCCCTGCTATAGGCCGTTAGCGGTAACAGCGCAAGCATGTCGGCATCCGGCGCGCATGATCCCGCATGACCGGAGGGGGCTGCAACCCTGTGGCGGGCCCCGAAAACGGGGCACATCCGGCAGTGGAAACTGCCCCGATTTGGTCGCAAATGGCGGGTTTTGCGGAAAATTCGTCTTGAAATCAGGGAAAATTTGCCCCGGTTCAGCCTTAATGCTCCTGCATATCTTTAGACAGTTCCGGGAAACCTTTTTCCCCACAGGAGGTCGAGTATGACAGTTTTTCGCACGGCTTTTGCCTTGATGCTTGCCTTGGGCCTGTCGGCTTGCGGCAGCTATGACCTGTCCACGCGCAACGCATCGCCCGAAGAGGCGCTGAAGACCGCCGATGCGGTTCAGATGCTTGCGTCCATCAATGTCGTCGAGACGCGCATCACCGTGCCGCGCAGCCTGCGCGTGTCCGAGGCCAACAGCTATTACCCCTCGGGCGATATCGTCTGGCGCGGGGATGCCTATGGCGACCGTCACGCGCAGATCGAGGCGATCCTGAATGACAGCATGGCGATCGCGCGCAACGGTCACGCGGGCCGCACGCCTGCCGTGGTCGAGATCACGCTCAAGCGCTTTCATTCGCTGACCGAAAAGACCCGCTATTCGGTGGGTGGCGTGCATTCGATCCGCTTCGATCTGACCCTGCGCGATCCCAAGACCGGCGCAGCGCTGGCGCCCACCCGCGAAATCCGCGCGGATCTGAAGGAATACGGCGGCGACCGCGCCATGGAAGCCGAGCGTCAGGGCCTTACCCAGAAGCTGCGCGTCACGCGCCACCTGGCCAATGTTTTCCGCTCCGAACTGGAACATCCCGGCAGCATGACCGGCCGTCGCGGCATCACGCAGCTGGTGGCCGGGCTGGAAACCGGCAAGCCGATCTGACCTTTCCAGTCTGACGAAACAGGCGTAAGAGGGCGGCATGACACCGCCCTCTTATCCCGTTGTGCGCCTGCGCCCCAAGGCCCAGCCGCGCGCCATCCGCCACGGTTTTCCGTGGGTTTATGACAATGAACTGGTCACCGACCGGCGGTCGCGCGGGTTGCCGCCCGGCAGCCTTGCCGTGCTGGAGGATGCCGAACGCGCGCCCCTGGCCCTGGTGACGGTGAACCCCAATTCGCGCATCATCGCCCGCGTGATGGACCGCGATCCCGCCGCAACGGTGGATCGCGCCTGGCTCGAGGCGCGGCTGACCCGCGCGCTGGCGCTGCGCACGCGGCTGCATGATCAGCCTTTCTACCGCCTGGTCCATGCCGAGGCGGACGGGCTGCCCGGCGTGATCATCGACCGTTTCGGCGATACGGCCGTGATCCAGCCCAACGCGGCCTGGGCCGAGATGATGCTGGATGATCTGGTGGCGGCCCTTGTGGCGGTGACCGGCGTGACCTGCGTGATCAAAAGCGCCTCGGGCCGCGCGCGCAGCCTGGAAGGGCTGGACGATGCGGGCGGCGTGCTGCTGGGGCAGGCGCCTGCGGGCCCCGTGCCGGTGCCGATGAACGGCGCCACCTACATGGCTGATCTGACCGGCGGGCAGAAGACGGGGCTTTTCTTTGACCAGCGCCCGAACCATGCCTTTGCCGCGCGGCTTGCCAAGGGCGCGCGGGTGCTGGACGTGTTTTCCCATGTGGGCGGCTTTGCCCTGGCCGCGCTGGCGGCGGGGGCGGATCATGCGCTGGCTGTCGACGGGTCCGATCCTGCACTGGCGCTGGCGCGCGACGGGGCCGAGGCCTCGGGCCTGGCCGCGCGCTTTGACACCCGCAAGGGCGACGCCTTCGACGTGATGACGGCCCTGGCCGCAGAGGGCGCGCGCTTTGACGTGGTGGTCTGCGATCCGCCCGCCTTTGCGCCTTCCAAGCAGGCACTTGAGGCAGGGCTGCGCGCCTATGAGCGCGTCGCGCGCCTGGGCGCCTCGCTGGTGGCCGAGGGCGGCTATCTCGTGCTCTGTTCCTGTTCGCATGCCGCCGACCTGGACAAGTTCCACGGTGCTTGCGTGCGCGGTATCGGGCGCGCGGGGCGGCAGGGCCAGCAGATCCACACCGGCTTTGCCGGACCCGATCACCCGCTGTTGCCGCAACTGGCCGAAAGCGGCTACCTCAAGGCGCTGTTCTTCCGCCTATGAAGGTGCTGCTGGACGCTTGCGTGCTTTACCCCACGGTGATGCGCGAGGTTCTTCTGGGGGTTGCTGCCGCGGGGCTGTATCAGCCGCTGTGGTCGGCCCGCATCCTTGAAGAATGGGCGCGCGCCGCGATCAAGCTGGGGCCGGGGGCAGAGGCGCAGGCCCGCGGCGAAGTGGCGATGCTGCGCGCGCGCTGGCCGGGGGCCGAAGTCAGCCATCCCCCCTCGCTCGAGGCGCGGCTCTGGCTGCCCGATCCGGCCGATACCCATGTTCTGGCCGCCGCCATCGCGGGCCATGCCGATCTGATCGTGACGCTGAACGCGCAGGATTTCCCGCGCAACATCCTGGCCGAGGAAGGGCTGGAACGGCTGGATCCCGACCAGTTCCTGATGGCGCTGCATCGCGATCACCCGCAGGCC
>JAJLKH010000168.1:0-18667 GCA_033839205.1 Rhodobacterales bacterium
CTATGCCGATCTGGCAGCCGTGCTGATGCAATGGGGCATGCCGCCGGGCAATGAGGGACGCGGACTGGCCGGGGTGGACCGCGCCGCACAGGGCCTGATGACGGACGAAGAGTTCATCGCCGCCTATTGCGCGCGGCGCGGATTGCCGGGGATCGACAATTTCGGTTTCTACCTGGCCTTCGCCTTCTTCCGCATGGGCTGCATCCTGCAAGGTGTGCTGAAGCGCGCGGTGGATGGCAATGCCTCGAACCCCGAACGGGCGCGCAAACTGGGCAGCTTCGTGCCGCTGTTTGCGCAAAGCGGGCTGGATGCCGCGCGGAAAGGATGACCATGTCAGATCTTGATCCCGCCCTGGTCGAAGCCCCCTACCCGTTGCAGGCGCATCTGGGTTTCGTGATGACCGGCTGGTCCGAGGGCTACAGCCGGTTCGAACTGCCGCTGGAGCCGTTCCTGATGAACCGTTTCGGCATCCCGCATGGCGGTGTCCACGCGATGATGCTGGATACGGTGATGGGGTTTTGCGGTTGCTATACGGGCGACCCCGACACCCGGCAAATGGCCATGACCCTGTCGATGACGGTGAATTTCGTCGCACAAGCCCAAGGAAAGGTCATGATCGGCGAAGGCCGCGTCACCGGCGGCGGGCGCAAGACCTTCTTTGCCGAGGGCACGGTCAAGGACGAGTTGGGCACGCTGATCGCCATGGGCACGGGCGTGTTCCGCTATCGCGGACGCTAAGCCTGACTATCGACACCACGGACAGGCGCGACCCGAAATGGGCGTGCATCACATATGAAGGAGATCACCGATGACCGAGATGATGAAACGCATCGCCCTGGCCCGCAGGCCCAGTGGCTCGCCCGTGCCCGAGGATTTCAGATATGAGGATGCGCCGATGCCCGTCCCCGGCGATGGCGAGGTGCTGGTCAGGGTTCTCTACATGTCGCTGGACCCGTATATGCGGGGGCGTATGGATGATGCGAAATCTTATGCCAAACCCGTGCCGGTCGGTGGCACGATGGAAGGCGGCGCCGTGGGCGAGGTGATCGCGTCCAACAGCCCGCATTTCAAACCGGGCGACATCGCCTTCGGCATGTTCGGCTGGGCCAGCCATGGCTGTTTGCCGGGACGCGAGCTGCGCAAGCTGGACCCGGCGCATGGGCCGATCACGGCCGCCTTAGGCGTGCTGGGCATGCCCGGCTTCACCGGCTGGTTCGGCCTGACCGAATATGGCCGCCCCAAGGAAGGCGAGACCCTGGTCGTCGCCGCCGCCACCGGCCCGGTTGGGTCCATGGTGGGCCAGATCGCCAAGGCGCGCGGGTTGCGCGTGGTCGGCATCGCGGGTGGGGCCGACAAATGCAAGCTGGCGGTCGAGAAATTCGGCTTTGACGTCTGCCTGGATCACCGCGCCTATGCCGACGGGCGCGAAATGCGCGCAGCCCTGGCCAAGGTCTGCCCCAAGGGGATCGATATCTATTTCGAGAATGTCGGCGGCAAGGTTCTGGAAGGGGTGATCCCGCTGATGAACGTGGGCGCGCGCATCCCGGTCTGCGGCATGATCAGCTGGTATGACCTGGGCGGGCTTGGTGGATCCTCGGACAGCCCCGGCAAGGACAACCTGCCCAAGATCTGGCGCACGATCCTGGTGAACCGGATGCATGTGCACGGGTTCATCATCTCGGATCACTTCGACCGTTTCCCGGCCTTCCTGTCCGAGGTTGGCCCGATGGTCGCAAGCGGCAAGATCGCGGTGCAGGAAGACATTGCCGAGGGGCTGGAAAACGCGCCCGCGGCCTTCATGCGGATGCTCAAGGGCGGCAATTTCGGCAAGGCCATCGTCAAGGTCGCCTGATCCGGCATCGCCTGCCCTTGTGGCCAGGGCGGGAGCCTCCGGCGGGGATATTTGCAGCAAGAAGAAACGGGGGGCGGCCTTGGCGGGTCGCCCCTGTCGTCATTCCGGCTGGCAGATCTCTCCCGCGCGCATGGCGCGCCAGGTCCTGATGAGCAGGGCCGCGATGATGACGACCAGAACCGCCATCAGCCCCGTGCCGAACAGGGCGTGTACCGCAGACCCCGTCGCATTGGCATAGCGAAAACTGGCGGCGGTCACGGCTGCGAAAGGAAAGGACAGCGCCCAGAAAGACAGCGCGAAGGGAAGCCGGACGATCCGCGGCAGCTGCACGGCCACGAGCAGCGTGAAAAGATAGGCCCCATTCATCAGGATGCGCGCGAATGCATCGATGTCGCCTGTCAGGCGCACCCAGGCCAGAAAGCCCACGGCAGGGGGCGCGATCAGGATGACCAGCGTGGGTTGCAGCCTGCCGGGCATCGGATCGTGAAAGATCAGCCGGTTCATCACGAGGGTCAGCAGAACGACCCAGAAGATCAGACCGACCGACAGGAAATACCAGCTGATCTCGACATAGCCCATCTGCACACCCGCGATCGGGACGATCACGTTACCCACGGCGGGGATGAACCAGGCCGGCGACAGATGCGGTGTCTGGAACGCCCTGTGCCCGATCCAGCCGGAAATGACGGCGATGGTCAGAGCCCCTTGCAGCCCCATGCCGAACAGCCAGAGCGGTTCGGCCACGGCAGGCGCGCGCGGCAATGTCAGCGTGGCCAGCAGCAGCAGCGAGATCGAGATGGCCGGAAAGAAGGCCAGCCTGACAGGATGGTTCCATTCCGCGCGCACAGCCGCCGGATAGCGCCAGGCCTTCAGCAGATAGACCGCCGCAATGGCCAGAAAGGCCGCGATGGTCAGCCAATAGGCCGCGCTGGAGGCCTGGGATCCCAGCCCATGGGCGGTCTCGAAGGCATGCAGCGCCATGGACAGGCCAGAAAGCCCCATCACGATCGCGAAAAACGTGACAGGGTAATGTTCCAGCTGGCTATGACTGACGGGCGGCTGAACGGCGGCGGGACTGGATAGCGGGGGCATGATGCGAGTCTTTCACCTGCGGCGGATCTTTCGCGCATTTCATCAGCAAGGCGCGGGATTGTCACGCCCTGCCCTGATCACCCGCGTCTCTTTGCCCTAGACCATCCCCAAGAGGCGCGCCGCATTGTTCTTGAGGATATCGGGGCGCAGTTCGTCCTTGATGTCGATTTTCTCGAAATCCGCCAACCAGCGTTCGGGGCTGATCATGGGCCAGTCCGAACCGAACAGGACCTTCTTGCGCAGGATCGAATTGGCGTAACGCACAAGGATCGGCGGGAAATACTTGGGCGACCAGCCCGACAGGTCGATATAGACATTGGGCTTGTGCTGGGCCACGGCCAGCGCCTCTTCCTGCCAGGGGAAGGAGGGGTGCGCCATGATGATCTTCATGTCGGGGAAATCCACGGCCACATCATCCAGGTACATCGGGTTGGAGAACTTCAGCCGCATCCCGTTGCCGCCGCGCATCCCCGATCCCACGCCGGTCTGACCGGTATGAAACAGGGCGATGGCGCCTGCTTCCTGGATCGCCTCGTAGAGCGGATAGGCGAAGCGTTCGTTGGGGTAAAAGCCCTGGAAGGTCGGGTGGAACTTGAACCCCTTGATCCCGTAATGCTCGACCAGGCGGCGCGCCTCGCGGACGCCCATCTTGCCCTTGTGCGGGTCGATTGACGCGAAGGGGATCAGCACGTCCGAGTTTTCGGCGGCCAGTTCGGCCACTTCTTCATTCTTGTAGCGGCGGTACCCGGTCTCGCGTTCAGCATCGACGGGAAAGATCACGGCCGCGATGTTCTGCGCGCGGTAATGCGCCGCGGTTTCAGTGACCGTCGGCGGATGCGACCAGGGCGCGCCGAAATACTTGGCCATCGTGGATTGCAGATCGTCATAGCCGTCGTCGGAATGGCACCCGCAGGGTTCTTCGGCATGGGTGTGAATGTCGATGGCGCGGATCTTGTCGAGGTCAATCATGGTCAGTCCTTTCGCGGGCTCGGACGGAGCGCTGACGCGGCGCCCCGGCTAATTCGGATCTTCTGGGTCGGAAAGCGGGGTAGTCTCATAGCCGGATCACCTCGGGATCGTCGGGCGCGTAAAGCCTGTCGACAAGCGCGGCCCTGCGGGTCAGGACCCGCCTTGTGTTGAGGTTCCCTTTGGCCGTCATCTCGCCCTCGGCAAGGCTGGCCGGTTCGGTCATCACCATGGCGCGGCTGACGCGCGTGGCCGATCCGGTGGCGGCCCTGGACAACGGCCCAAGACGATCGGCGATCTGGTCGGCAAGACCAGGTTCGGGGCGTCCCGCAGGGAAGATCAGCACCCCCAGCGTATCACGGTCATGCCCGGTGATCACCGCATCGGCGGCAAGACCGTCAAGCGCGGCAAGAATCTGTCCCCGCAGGCTGGCAACCCTGACCCAGGTGCCCGAGGTCAGCTTGAAATCATCCGAGATGCGCCCGTCGAAAGACAATCCCCTGTCGGGCTGTGCCGGATCGACAAAGCGGACCGCATCCCCTGTGATCAGGAAACCGTCGTCATCAAAGGCCTGCGCGGTCTTTTCGGGATCATCCAGATAGCCTTTCAGCACATTGGGTCCCTTGACCCGCATCTCGAACCGGCCCTCATCCTCGGGGATCAGGCAAACCTCGGTGCCGGGCAAGGGAACGCCCACGATACCGGAGCGGTTGATCCGTTCATGGGTCAGCAGCACGGCAGGCGCGGTTTCGGTCATGCCCCAGCTCGAGATCATCAGCGGCACATCGCCCGTCACCTCGCGCGCCATGTCCGCGAACCCGGTCCAGACCTCCTGCGGCAGGGACGCGCCGGCATAGAACGTCAGATCAAGCCCGGTGAAGAAGCGGCGGCGCAGATCGGCATCCGCCCTCAGCGCGGCCAGTTGGCGGGAAAAGCCGATAGGCACGTTGAAGGCAAGCGTGCCGGTCTGCATCTGCATGTTCTCAAGCGTGCGGGCGAACAGCGCATCGGTCGGTTTGCCATCGTCGATATAAAGCGCGCCGCCATTGGCCAGCATCATGTTGAAGTTATGCGATCCGCCGAAGACATGGTTCCACGGCAACCAGTCCAGAATGCGCGGGGGGCGCGCCCGCAGCAGCGGCAGGACATCGGCGATCTGGGTCTGGTTCACGCACATCATGCCATGCGTGGTCAGCACCCCCTTGGGCAATGAGGTGGAGCCCGAGGTGAAAAGGATCTTGGCCAGCGTGTCAGGCGTGACAGCGGCATGGGCCGCAGCCACATCCACTGTCGCATCGCCCCTTATGGCCTGATCCATCGTCCAGGTCGGGCGCGCCGGGTCGGGGCGGCTGGCGATGACCGGAATACCCGCCAGGGCCGGCAGATCCAGGGCCGCGGCGCATGTCACCGGATCATCGACATGGATCAGCGAAGGGCGAACCGCCCGCACGATATGGGACAGCCGGTCATGGGCGCCGGGGATCAGGGCATATTGCTCGGCCACCGGCACATTGGCCATGCCCACGTATTGCGCGGCCAGCGCCAGCAAGCCGTGATCGACCGAATTGCCCGACAGCATCAGGACCGGACCCTTGGCCGCAAACCCCTGCCCGATCAGCCAGCCGCCCAGCGCCTGCACCATCTGCAACGCTGACCGGTAATTCAGCTCGCGCCAGCCCGCGCCAGACCGTTCGGCCAGGAAAACCGCGTCGGGCGTTTCCCCCGCCCAGCGGTGCAACCAATCCCCCGTGGTATCTGCCACAGGTCCCAACGGATGGGCGGACCGCAAGATGATCCGACCGTCTGCACGGAGATCAGACAGGACCTGCTGCGGAAGATGCCCTGTCATTCCTCTGACCCCTGTCCACTGCGGTCGATGCGGCGTAGCAGGGCAACAAGGGTTGCCCGCTCCTCGGCGCCGAGTTCCGCCAGCATCACGTCCTCATGGGCTTCAAGCGCGGCGACGGCGGCGCGGCGGCGGCGTGTTCCGGCCAAGGTCGCGCGCAGGGCAAAAGACCGCCGGTCGGTCAGAACCCGGTGGCGTCCGATCAGCCCCGCCTCTTCAAGCGCATCGATGATCAGCACCGTGTTCGACCGCTCCATGTTCAGGCTGGCCGCAAGCTGCGATTGCGTGACATCGGGGTTGTCGCAGATGACCGACAGGGCGGAAAAGGTGGTGATCCGCAAACCCAGCGGTTCCAGAACACGCGCGGCATCGGCCTGCATCAGGTTGGTGGCCCGCTTCATCGTATAGCCGACAAGATCGCGCAAGGCTCGGTCAAGCCCGAATGCCGTCGCCGTGCTGTCGCCGGGTGTCGTGTCCTGTGCCGGGTTCTGCTTGCTGCTCATGATGTCACCGGAATTTCGGGCTGCGCTTGTCGAGGAAAGCCTTCAGCCCCTCTTGCGCATCCGGGCTGGTCTGGGTCAGCGCGGCGCACAGGCTTTCGGTGAAAAGCCCGTCGGCCTTGGACATGTCTTCGATCCGGGCCAGCGCATGGATCATCACATAGTTGGAGAGGCCCGCGTTGCGCGCGATCTTTTCGGCCAGTTCCCGCGCCAGGCCCATCGCCTCGCCCGGACCGACGCTGTAATGGCACAGGCCAAGGCGCAGGCCTTCCTCGGCGTCGTATTTGCGGCCGGTCAGCATCATCTCGGTCATGCGATCCGCGCCCAGGATACGCCCAACCCGGACAGAGGCGCCGCCGCCCACGTAGATGCCACGCCGCCCTTCGGGCAACTGGAAGATCACCGAAGGTTCTGCGATGCGCACATGGGTCGCGGTGGCCAGTTCAAGACCGCCCCCGATCACCGCGCCGAACATCGCCGACACCACCGGCAGGCCTGAATACTGGATCTTGTCCATCACTGCATGCCAGGACCGCGAATGGCGCAGCGTGCCTTCGGCATCGCGCGCAACATGTTCGCTCAGGTCAAGACCCGAACAATAATGGCCCTCGGTCCCGGTCAGGATCACCACTTTCACCCCTTCCGGCGGCCTTGAGAAAAAAGCGTCCAGCTCGGCCAGCAATTGATCGTTCATGGCGTTGCGTTTGTCCGGCCGGTTCATCGTCAGGGTAGCTACCGGGCCTTCGATCTCGCATTTCAGGGTCTGCATCGGCTTTGTGGTCATTGGCTGGCCTTTTTGGCTATATGTCATAACTATCTGCGCGCAAGCAGGGGCGGAGTACAACAGGCGCCCGCTATCCGAAGGCGGGCGCCGGTCGCGTCTTGGTCAATAAAGAAGCCGCAAGGCAAACAGGGTGATACCCGGAAACAGTACCAGAATGATCACGCGGATGATGTCGGAGGCGACGAAATACATCACCGCCTTGTAAGTCTCGATCATCGGGGTCAAACGGTCCATCGAATTGATGACAAACAGGTTCATGCCCACGGGCGGGGTTATCAGCCCGACCTCGACGACGATCAGCACAAGGATCCCGAACCAGATCGCCACTTCTTCGGGGGTCATGCCGAAATCCAGGGCGCTGATGATCGGGAAAAAGATCGGGATCGTCAGCAGGATCATCGACAGGCTGTCCATCACCGCGCCGAAGACAAGGTAAAGCAGCAGGATCACGGTCAGAACCATCCAGGGGCTCAGCCCAAGCTCGGCGACATAGGTGGACAGCGATTGCGGCAACTGGGTCAGCGCCAGAAAACCGTTATAGAAAGCAGCCCCAAGGACGATGAAAAAGATCATCGCGGTGGACCGGGCGGTCGCCATGAAGCTTTCCACAAAGCTGTGGCGGTTCAGGCCACCGTTGACGATGGCGATCAGACCCGTGCCCAGGGCGCCGACGGCGGCGCCTTCCGTGGGGGTGAAGACACCCAGGTAGATCCCGCCGACGACGACAAGGAAAACGGTCAGCACCGGCCAGACATCGCGCAGCGCGCGCAGGCGTTCGGGATAGGGCATACGCTCACGGGCGGTGCCGGCACGGTCGGGGTGAATGCGCGCATAGACGGCAATCGTGATCATGTAACCGATGGCCGCCAGAATGCCGGGCACGAAAGCGGACAGGAACAGCTTGGCGATGTTCTGTTCGGTCAGGATGGCATAGACCACCAGGATCACCGAGGGCGGGATCAGGATGCCAAGCGTTCCGCCGGCGGCAAGCGTTGCCGTCGAAAAACCACCTGCATAGCCGTAGCGGCGCAGTTCCGGCAGGGCGACCTGGCTCATGGTGGCAGCGGTCGCAAGGGACGATCCGCAGATCGCGCCGAAACCGGCGCAAGCGCCGACGGCGGACATGGCGACACCGCCCTTGCGGTGACCAAGCCAGGCCTCTGCCGCCTTGAACAGCGATTGCGACATGCCGCCCAGGGTCGCGAAATGACCCATCAGCAGGAACATCGGAATGATAGACAGCGAATAGCTGGAAAAGGTCGAATAGGTTTCGGACTTCAGGCGCGAAAACGCCATGTTGAAGCTGCCGGTCGTGAAATAAAGACCGAACAAACCCACAAGGAACATGGCCAGCCCGATCGGCACACGCAGAAAGATCAGTGTCAGCAGGACGGGAAAAGAGGCCATCCCGATTTCAAGGTTGGTCAATGGTCTGCTCCCCCAATGGCCAGAATAGTGCGGTTACCGAAAAACTCGCCCACGCGGATGATTGCGATATAGACGCTCACGATTGCGGACACGACCGCAGCGACAAGGCTTGCGGCATAGGACCACCAGACGGGGAACTGCAACAGGAACGTGGTTTCGCGATATTGCATCTTTGACAACATACCCTCGTAAAGCTGCATCGCGATCAGGATCAGAACGCCCGCGAAAACGATGTCGATCACCATCTGCAGCAGGCGATTCACCTTCAGCGGCAGCATGGAGGTGAAGATGTCGACAGTCGCATGACCGCCGGTGATCTGGCAAAACGGGATGAAGGCGAAGATCGCAAAGGCGACGCCGGCCTCGACCAGTTCGAAATCGCCCAGGATCGGCCCGACGCCCGCGTCAAGCAGCGTCTTGGCGAAATCGCCCAGCACCGCCACGACCGGCGCGGAATGCAGCAGGCTGTTCAACGTGCGGCCCAGAACCGACACGCAGACCAGAATGATCAGTGCGGTCAGAACGATACCGCCCAGTATCGCCATGAAACGCGACAGATTGTTCATGAACTTCTGCATCTGTGCCCCTGCCTTGTCGAACCATGGAAGCCATAGGAAAGTCCCGCGACGACAGCGCCGCGGGACCCTTTGTCACGTCTTACTTCGTGTGCTTAGCAATCAGGGCACGGGCCTGATCGACGACAGCCTGACCATCAAGACCGGTCTTGTTCAGGTCTTCGATCCAGGATGCCTCGACACCTGCGGCTGCGGCTTTCCATTCGGCAACCTGCTCGGGTGTCAGGGTGATGATGTTGTTGCCGCGATCCATCGCCAGCTTCATCGACGGCTCGTCGGCGCCGGCCATGGTCTTGCCCGCGAAGGCCGAGAATTCCATGCCCGAGTTGTTGTCGATCACCGCTTTCAGATCATCGGGAAGGCTGTTGTACTTGTCCTTGTTCATCGCGAAGATGAACGAGGTGGTGTAAAGCGCGTCATCCCCGAAAGTGGTGTGGTTGCTGACCAGTTCCGCCACTTTCAGCGCGGCCGTCACCTCCCACGGAATGACCGTCGCGTCGATCACGCCCTTGGACAGCGATTCCGGGATCGCAGGCACCGGCATGCCGATCGGGGTTGCGCCCAATTCGGTGAACAGCTTGGTCGTCGTGCGCGTGGGTGCACGCAGCTTCACACCGTTCAGATCCGCAACCGAGGTGATCGGGTTCTTGGAATGGATGATGCCCGGACCATGGACCCAGACGGCCAGCGTCTTGAAATCCTTGTAATCGGTGTCGAACATGTTGGCTTCGGCGAATTCCCAATAGGCGCGGCTGGTGGCCTCGGCATTGGTCATGATGAAGGGCAGCTCGAACACTTCGGCCTGCGGGAAGCGACCGGGCGTGTAACCCGCAACCGTCCAGACGATATCGGCCACGCCGTCGATCACCTGGTTGATCAGTTCGGGTGGGGTGCCGCCCAGCTGCATCGACGGGAACCGCTCGATCTTGATGCGACCGTTGCTGTCCGCCTCGACCTTGTCGGCCCAGACATCCAGGACCAGCTTCGGCACGTTGGCCTGTGCCGGCAGGAACTGGTGCAGCTTCAGCGTCACTTCCTGGGCATGGGCGGCCACGCTCATGCCTGCCAGCATGGCGGCTGCGGCAACACTGCGAAGCGCCGTTTTCATGAAAGTCATTTTGTTATCCTCCCTAGGATGTTGTGATACCGTCCGGCGTTATCCCCGGCGCGGGTCTTCAAGAACCGGATATCGCCCTGATGGATCAGGGTTCGAAATCCGGCTGGCGTGCGGGGTGCGCCTCGGCAAAGGCCGCAAGCGCCTCGCAGCGCGCGTTTATATCCATGATCCGTTCAAGATGACTGATATCCACCCCGAAGCGTTGCGCCGAAAACACCTGCGGCACAAGGCATATATCGGCCAGTCCCGGCGCATCCCCAAAGCAGAACGGGGTTGCGCGGTCGCGCCTGGCCAGCAGCGCCTCGCAGGCTTCCAGCCCCTCGGTCAGCCAGCGGGTCAGCCAGCGCTTTGTCGCATCGGCATCGGCACCGAAGTCATCGGCAAGGTACTTCAGCACCCGAAGGTTCTGCAGCGGATGGATCTCGCAGGCGATGACCTGGGCGAAGGCGCGCACGCGGGCACGCTCCAGCGGATCGCGCGGCAGAATCGCGGGATCCGGGTGCGTCTCTTCCAGCCATTCGAGAATCGCCAGCGACTGGATCAGCTCCGCGCCGTCATCGGTCACCAGCGCCGGCAGCAGGCGCTGCGGGTTGATCGCCGCAAAAGCCGGATCCTTCTGCGCGCCCTGTTTCAGGTGGACCGACACGAAGTCATAGTCCAACCCCTTGAGATTGAACGCGATACGACAGCGGTAAGAAGATGAACTGCGGAAATAGCCGTAGAATTTCATGACCGCTTGCCCGCAAGGGCGCTGACGCAAGTCTTCATCATGAGCCCTCCTCCCAAAGGTTCCCGCGATTAGGATGCATACTAATAATTATGCATCATGTCAATTTACGATACCTTATCTCCGATCACCCGAAAAGAACGTTTCGCGACCGGACACGGATCGGGATCGACAGCCATCAAAACCGACCGCTTGGTTGACTTTGCGATCACCGAAGGAACCTGTCAATAGCCAAGTCCATGCCGCGGCAACGGGCCATCCCATCATCGACCGGCTTTGCGCATGAAAAAAGGGCCGGCTTTCACCGGCCCTTTCCCAAAGGAGCATCCGCAGAAGATCAGTTCAGCGCCGCATCGCTGATCACATGGGTCCATGCGCCTTCGGGCTGCTTGGTGATCACCGGATCCGAACCCGCGGCCAGAAGCGTAGCGACGGTGCGCTCATAGTCTGCGGGGTCCAGCGCGCCATTCGACCCTGCGGTCAGCTTGGCCACTTCGCCCATCATGCGCTTCTGATGCGCTTCGGTCTGCGCGCCGGTCTGGTCGTTGTCCAGAACGATCATTGCCGCCTCGTCCGGGTTCTCCTCGGCGTATTTCCAACCCTTCATCGAGGCGCGCACGAAACGGGCCATCTTGTCGACGAAAGCCGGATCGCTCAGGTTCTGCTCCAGAACGTAAAGACCGTCCTCAAGCGTGGCCACACCCTGGTCTTCATACTTGAAGGTCACAAGTTCCTCGGGCGTCACGCCCGCATCGATCACCTGCCAGTACTCGTTATAGGTCATGGTCGAGATGCAGTCAGCCTGGCGCTGGATCAGCGGATCGACGTTGAAGCCCTGCTTCAGGACCTCGACGCCGTTCTCGCTTTTGCCATCAGTGGAAATGCCCAGCTGGCTCATCCAGCTCATGAAGGGGAATTCGTTGCCGAAGAACCAGACACCCAGCGTGCGGTTTTTCAGATCGGCGGGCGAGGCGATACCGGCATCTTTCCAGCAGGTCAGCATCATGCCCGAGGATTTGAAGGGCTGTGCGATGTTCACCATCGGCAGACCTTTTTCGCGCGCGGCCAGGGCTGCGGGCATCCATTCCACGGTCACATCCGCGCCGCCACCGGCCAGAACCTGAGTGGGCGCGATATCGGGACCGCCCGGCAGGATGGTCACGTTCAGGTCTTCTTCCTCATAGAACCCCTTGTCGAGGGCAACGTAATAGCCCGCGAACTGGGCTTGCGTGACCCATTTCAGTTGCAGCGTCACATCGTCTGCGGCCCATGCGGGGGCGCTGGCCAGCCCCATGGCAAGGACGGCACCGGTCATCAGTTTCTTCATGTTTCATACTCCTTGTTGAACTTTTGTTGTGCCCGGCCTCAACGGCTTCTTTTTGACTGCTTGTTTATCTGCGCTGTGATGGATGCCAGAAGGTCGTCGCCCTTTCGATCCATACCACGATACCATAAAAGGCCGTACCGGCGATCGCCGCGACAAAGATTTCGGCCCAGACCAGATCGATCGACAGGCTGCCCACACCGGTCGAGATGCGGAACCCCATCCCCCGCGTGGGCGAGCCGAAATACTCCGCCACGATCGCACCGATCAGCGCCAGTGTGGTCGCGATCTTCAACCCGTTGAAGACGAAAGGCATCGCCGCAGGCAGGCGCAGCTTTACCAAGGTCTGCATGTAGCCCGCCGCATAGGTGCGCATCAGGTCGCGCTGCATCGCGTCGGTCTCGCGCAGACCCTGCACGGTGTTCACCAGGATCGGGAAGAACACCATGACCACCACGACAGCCGCCTTGGACTGCCAGTCAAACCCGAACCAGCTGACAAGGATGGGGGCAATGCCCACGATGGGCAGGGCCGCCACGAAGTTGCCCACGGGCAGAAGGCCGCGTGTCAGGAAGGCGGATCTGTCGATCAGGACGGCCGTGACAAAGGCCGCGGCGCTGCCGATGGCGAAACCGGTCAAAGCTCCCTTCAGGACGGTCTGGCGGAAATCCTCCCACAACAGGTCGGTCGATGCAGCAAAGGTCTGCGCCACGACCGAAGGGGCCGGCAGGATGACAGGCGACACACCCAGCCCGCGCACCAGCCCTTCCCACAGCACCAGCAAGGTGATGCCGAAAATGACCGGCACCGCGATCCGCGCGGTGCGTCGACCGCCCCAGCGCGAATTGGCAAGCCAGGCGTTGAAGGCCCAGGCGCCCAACCAGAAGACCAGTGCCACGACAAGCCAGCTCATGCCGCCATCCCCATGCGCCGCAATGTGACCCGCTGCGCGACATCCAGCAGCGTGACAAGCACACCCGCGAGCACCGCGGCCGCGACAAGGGCTGCCCAGATCGCCAGCGGCGTGCCGAACTGATCCCCGATCAGGATGCGCGCGCCCAACCCGCTGATGGCGCCCGTCGGCAATTCGCCCACGATGGTGCCCACCAGCGCCGCGGCGATCCCCACCTTCAGCGAGGTGAACAGATAAGGCACCGAGGCCGGAAGCCGCAGTTTCAGGAAGGCCTGAAAGCCCGAGGCGTTATAGGTCTTGAGCAGATCAAGCTGCGCATGCGCGGGCGACCGCAGCCCCTTCACCATCCCCACCAGCACCGGGAAATAACACAGATAGGCCGAGATGATCGCCTTGGGCACGGCCCTGTCCTGAATACCAAGCTGCGATGACACGACGATGATCATCGGCGCCAACGCCACGATCGGTACCGTCTGGCTGATGATCGCCCATGGCATCAGGCTCATGTCCACCACGCGCGAATAGACGATGGCGACCGCCCCCAGAATGCCCAGCGCCGTGCCCAGCGCAAAGCCCCAGAGCGTGGACTGCAGCGTGATCCAGCCGTGATAGATCAGCGACCGTTTCGACATGGCGCGGCCGTTCAGCGCCATCTCGCCCGTAGTGCTCCAGAGCTCGGCGGCGACCTGTCCCGGCGTCGGCAGCCGCGGCCGCTCCATCGCGTAGGTCTGCGCGATCTGCCCCGGGTTCCGCAGCATCAGCGACCAGACCGACACCTCCTGGCGTTCCAGCGCCGTCTCGGGTTGCAGGACCGCGCCGGCGCGCTGCGCCTGGTCCAGCGCGACACGTATATTCATGGGGGCCACGGCCACGTACCAGATCGCAAGGATCGCGAACAGAACCGTCAGGACGGGCAGCGTGTTTCTCATGCCGGCCTCCCGTCGCGGCGCAAGGGGCGGTGGCGCTCAATCGTCATAGGCATGCCCCGCGCGCAGGCCTTCGCGAACGCGATGCGCGATTTCAAGGAATTCCGGCGTATCGCGGATCTCCAGCGGGCGGGTCCGCGGCAAGGGGCTGTCGATCACATCGGTGATCCGGCCCGGCCGCGGCGACATCACCACGATCTTCGTGGACAGATAGACCGCTTCCGGGATGGAATGGGTCACAAAGCAGATCGTCTTGTTCGTGCGGTCCCAGAGCTTCAGCAGTTGCTCGTTCAGGTGATCGCGCACGATCTCGTCCAGCGCACCAAAAGGTTCGTCCATCAGCAGGATATCGGCATCGAAGGCCAGCGCACGGGCAATGCTGGCCCGCTGCTGCATTCCCCCCGATAACTGCCAGGGATATTTCTTCTCGAACCCGCTCAGCTCCACCAGTTCAAGCACGCGCGCTACCCGTGCATCCTGATCGGCCCGGTCATATCCCATGATCTCCAGCGGCAGACGAATATTGCCCCCGATCGTGCGCCAGGGATAAAGCCCCGCCGCCTGGAAGACATAGCCATAGGCGCGCGCCTTGCGCGCCGCCTCGGGCGAGGTGCCATTGACCGTGATCTGCCCGGCGGTCGGCTGTTCCAGATCCGCCATCACCCGCAGGAATGTCGTCTTGCCACAACCGGATGGCCCGATAAAGCTGACGAAATCCCCCTTGCCGATGTCCAGCGACACATCGCGCAAGGCATGCACCGGCCCGTCGCCGGTCTGAAAGGTCAGATCAAGCCCCTTGGCACTTATCACGGGGGCGTTGATCGCGGTTTGGGTGGTCACGTCTGTCTTCTCCTGCTGGCAGCAGTATTGGCTGTCTGCGGGGTCCCGGATCAAGCCCGAAACCCCGTTGATCTGCTTGAAATCCGGCGCGGATCAGATCCCTGCCGGAATATTCAGCGGATCGCGCTTGATCATCTTGGGCGCTGTCAGCTCCTTCCACTTGCTCAACGCGACATTGGCCGAAGGGAATGCTGGGCGCGGCACGAAACGGCCGCGTCCGGGTTGCGGCTGGCTGTTCTGCCCCCAGGCCCAGATCACCTCGCCACGGCTGAGGGTATAGCGCGCCTGCGCCTTCACCTCGAAGCCCTCGAAGACGTTGTAATCCAGCACCGAATGGTGGTTCGAGGCGCTGATCGTCTTGGTGATCTTGGGATCCCACACGACGATATCGGCATCCGCCCCTTCAACGATCGCCCCCTTCTTGGGATAGATATTCAGGATCTTGGCGACATTGGTGCTGGTTGCGGCAACGAATTCGTTGGGCGTCAGGCGGCCGGTCTCGACCCCTTCGGTCCACAGCACGGCCAGACGCTCCTCCAACCCGTTCGACCCGTTCGGGATGATGCGGAAATCATGCCGTCCGGCGCGCTTCTGCGCAGTGCTGAAGGCCGCGTGATCGGTGGCCACGACCTGCAGCGATCCGGCCTGCAACCCGGCCCACAGGCTGTTCTGATGATCCTTGGACCGGAACGGCGGGCTCATCACGCGCCGCGCGGCATGGTCCCAGTCGGTGTTGAAATACTCGCTCTCGTCCAGCGTCAGGAACTGGATCAGCGGCTCGCCATAGACGCGCATCCCCTTCTGGCGCGCGCGCCGGATCGCCTCATGCGCCTGTTCGCAGGACACATGCACGATATATAGCGGCACGCCCGCCGCATCGGCGATGGTAATCGCGCGGTTCGCGGCCTCGCCCTCGAACTCGGGCGGGCGGGAATAGGCGTGCCCCTCGGGTCCGGTGATCCCCTGATCGAAATATTTCTGCTGCATCTCGGCCACCAGGTCGCCGTTCTCGGCATGCACCATCGGCAGCGCGCCCAGTTCGGCGCAACGCTTGAAAGAGGCGAACATCTCGTCATCCTCGATCATCAGCGCGCCCTTGTAGGCCATGAAATGCTTGAAGCTGTTCACCCCCATCTCGACTGCGTCCTTCATCTCATTGAAGACGCTCTCGTTCCAGCCGGTAATCGCCATGTGATAGCCGACGTCGGAACAGATCTGCGGCGCGGACTTCCGGTGCCATTCGTTGATCGCGTTCTTGATGCTGCCATCCGCACCGGGCAGACAGAAATCCACGATCATCGTGGTGCCACCCACCGCCGCGGCCCAGGTGCCGGACTCGAAGGTTTCCGCCGCCGTGGTCCCCATGAAGGGCATTTCCAGATGGGTATGCGGGTCGATCCCGCCGGGGATCACATAGGCCCCTTCCGCATCGATATACTCGTCGCCCTTCAGGTTCTCGCCGATCTGCTTGATGGTTTCGCCCTCGATCAGCACATCGGCCTTCCATGTCCGGTCCGCCGTGCAGACCATGCCGCCCTTGATCACCTTGGTCATCTCAACCCTCCTTGTCGCGCGCATGGGTGCCATCCGGCCCCAGCTTCTTCTTGCTTCAAATATCCCGGGGGTCCGGGGGCTGGCCCCCGGCCCTGCCCTGTCATCACTCGGCGATGCCCGCCGTTTCCACAACCGCATGCAGCAGCACGTCGCACCCGGCGCGCGCCCAGTCCTTGGTGATCTCTTCCGCCTCGTTATGGCTCAGGCCATCGACGCATGGCGTCATGATCATCGCGGTCGGGGCCACCCGGTTGATCCAGCAGGCATCGTGCCCCGCGCCCGAGATGACGTCCATATGGCTGTATCCCAGCCGCTCGCAGGCCTTGCGGATCGCGGTCACGCAGCCTTCGTCGAAGGCGGGCGGATCGAAGGCGCCCACCACCTCGGCCTCGAAGTCGCAGCCCAGCGCCTTGCAGATGCCGGGCGCCTTCTCGTTCAGCTCGGCCACCATCGTCTCCAGCGTGCCCAGCACATGGCTGCGGAAATCGACCGTGAAGACCACCTTTTCGGGGATCACGTTGCGGCTGTTGGGATAGACGTCGATATGCCCGATTGCGCCCACGGCGGCGGGCTGATGCTTCATCGCGATCTCATGCACCAGTTCGGTGATCTGCGCCAGGCCGCGCCCCGCGTTGCGGCGCATGCGCATGGGGGTCGATCCGGTATGCTGACCCTTGCCGGTGACCGTGCATTGCACCCAGCGCAGGCCTTGGCCGTGGGTGACGACACCCACATCCTTGCCTTCCGCCTCCAGGATCGGGCCCTGTTCGATATGCAGCTCGTAATAGGCATGCATCTTGCGCGCGCCGACAGGTTCATCGCCTTCCCAGCCGATCCGCTTCAGCTCGTCGCCAAAGCGCTTGCCCTTGGCGTCCACGCGATCCTTGGCCCAGTCCTCTTCCAGCACGCCTGCGAAGACGCCGGATGACAGCATGGCGGGGGCAAAGCGCGTGCCCTCCTCGTTGGTCCAGTTCACGGCCACGATCGGATGGCGCGTGCGGATGCCCAGGTCGTTCAGCGTGCGGATCACCTCCAGCCCGCCCAGAACGCCCAGGACGCCATCGTATTTCCCGCCCGTCGGCTGGGTATCCAGATGCGAACCCACGTAGACCGGCAGCGCCTCGGGATCCGTGCCTTCGCGCCGGGCGAACATGTTGCCCATCGTGTCCAGCCCCATGGTGCAGCCCGCCTCCTCGCACCAGCGCTGGAACAGGGCGCGTCCCTCGGCATCCTCGTCCGTCAGGGTCTGGCGGTTGTTGCCGCCCGCGACGCCGGGGCCGATCTTGGCCATTTCCATCAGACTGTCCCACAGGCGGTCCGGGTTGATCTTGAGGTTTTCACCGGGTGCAGCCATCGTGATATTTCCCTGTCTTGACCGTCGTGGACGCCGCTCCAGCGCAAGCAGGCGGCGCCTTGCAGGCCGCCATCGGCATTGTCGAAGAGCTTGCGCCTTGTCGCTTTTTTACCAATTGGTAAAGTGACGATTGCAACCCGCGCCACCTGTGTCAAGATTTGTCTTGAGCCGTCGGTCTGGACGCAGGGGGGCGCATCGGCTAGCGATGAATTTCGCAGCAGTGAGAGGGCGGATGAAAGACGCAGGAAAGAGTGGCGGACCCTTGCGCGCGCAGCCTGCCGTCAAGCGCAGCCGCATCCAGACGCGCAATCGCAAGCGGATTCTCGATGCGGCGCTCGAGGTGTTTTCGGCGCACGGGTTTCGCGGGGCGACGCTGGACCAGATCGCGGCGGAGGCGGGGCTGTCAAAGCCGAACATCCTTTATTACTTCGACGGGAAGGAAGCGATCCATGTCACGCTGCTGAACCAGCTGATGGAAACATGGCTGGACCCGCTGGAGCAGATGAACCCGGCGGGCGAGCCGCTGGAGGAGATCATCGCCTATGTGCGGCGCAAGCTGGATATGGCGCAGGCCTATCCGCGCGAGAGCCGGCTGTTCGCCAATGAAATCCTGCAGGGCGCACCAAGGATGGGGCCGCACCTGGAGAAGCGGCTGAAACCGCTGGTGGATGAAAAGGCGGCGCTGATCGCGGGCTGGGCGGCGGCGGGGCGGATCGCGCCGGTCGATCCCCGGCACCTGATCTTTTCGATCTGGGCGACCACCCAGCACTATGCGGATTTCGAGGCCCAGGTGAACGTGCTGATGCCCGAAGGCGGGGTGTTCCCCGGCGCGGCCACCTATCTGGAGACGATGTTCCGCCGGATGCTCA
>JAJLKH010000169.1:0-9869 GCA_033839205.1 Rhodobacterales bacterium
AGCTGGGCCTTGCGCGCGAGCTGGCGCGGATGAACCTGCCCGCGAATATCTATACCCAGTGGTCTTGGAAGGTGGATCTGCACAACCTGCTGCATTTCCTGCGCCTGCGCGCGGATGCCCATGCGCAATACGAGATCCGCGTCTATGCCGAGGCGAGCTGCAACGTGGTCGCGGCGTGGGTGCCCTTCGCCTACAAGGCCTTCGAGGATTACCGCATGGGTGGCGCGACGCTGAGCGCCACCGCGCTGGAGTGCGTGCGCCGGATGCTGAAGGGCGAAGAGGTCACGCAGGAGAATTCCGGCATGAGCAAGGGCGAATGGCGGGAGTTTATCGAAACGTTGGGGTGAGTGAATGGGTTTTGACAGTCATAGTGAGTTAGCATTTAACATTTCGATTTCGCAGCTGCGCTCGCAGAAAGAAGACTTGCGGAATCTTCGAAATCAGTCAGGCATGGCTGCTACGTTGTCAGGGCTTATTTCGACTGTCTTCGCTTCTATGGCTGATTTTTCAAGCTTATTAACTAAGGGTACATATTTTTTTCTGTTTCTTCCTGTGGATTTTTGGTTTGTTGTGGTTTGCTTTTGTATTGCACTATCTTTTGCTGCTTTGGCTGCTGTAGATGTGGAATACTGCACCTTTGATCTTGATGCCAATTGGATATTAGGCAATGCGGCAGACGCTAAAGGTATTTCGGCTACTTATGAAACTCTAACGAAAGAATGCGAAGGTTATTTTCAGAAAAACGAAAGTGTTATTAATAATGCTCGATTTAGATTGAACATGTCTATTCTGTTTTCAGCGCTTTTGGTTCCGTCTTGGTTGTGTGTTTTGATCTAGGATTGTCATAATGTCAGATAAGAAGAGCAACGGTACGAAACATCCCGCCAAATCTGGAAAAGGCTTGGTGACTTCAAGGCATTCGAGCCAGGGTGGCAATAGAGTTTTAGGGGGATCTGCCTCAAGTAGTAACGAAGGAAAAAAAGGGCCGGGAAAACCGACTTTGCGAGGCAAGGAGAAATAGAGACGCCGGAGCATTTACATTTTGAAAGTCGTTAAACTATGCGCGGAATCAAGGCGCGGTACGTGCCGCCGCGCGATCGCCGACCCGCCCCCTGGGGCGGCGATGTTGCGACTGTTATGATTTTTACTGAGGTTCTAAGACCGGGCGGGGATAATGCGCGCCGAATGGGCGTTGGATCGCCACCCCGCGGGTCGGCGCGCGCCGGGGGGATGAAAGGCCGGGCTTACGCCTCGGCCTTTTCCAGTTTTTCGAGTGCGGTCATCCACATGCCCTCGGCGCGGTCCAGCGCCTCGCGCAATTCGGCGTATTTCTTTTGCCAGACGACCAGCTCGTCCTTGCGTTCGTCGTAAAGCCTGGGGTCGGCGAGTTTCTTGGCCAGCTTGTCGCCCATCTCGTTCAGCTTGTTGACGCGTTCCTCGCATTTGCGGACCTCGGCGCGCAGGGCGAGGATCTGGTCGCGGCTGGGCTTTGGCGCGGCCTCGCGGGGCTTGTCCTTGTCCTTTGCCTTGGGCGGCGCATCGGATTGCAGCAGCATTTTCCGATAGGTTTCAAGGTCTTCCTCGTAGGGGCGCACGGTTCCGTCCGACACCAGCCACAGCCGGTCGGCCACCATCGACAACAGATGCATGTCATGGCTGACAAGGATGACGGCGCCGGAATAGGCGGTCAGCGCCTCGACCAGCGCCTCGCGGCTTTCGATGTCGAGGTGGTTGGTCGGCTCGTCGAGGATCAGAAGATGCGGCGCGGGCAGTGTGGCAAGGAGCAGCGAGAGCCGTGCCTTCTGCCCCCCCGAGAGGCGGCCCACCTCGGTTTCGGCCTGGGCTGCACCAAGGCCGAACCCGGCCAGACGCGCGCGCAGCTTGGCCTGACCTTCGGCCGGGCGTTCGCGCAAGAGGTGTTGCAGCGGCGTTTCCTCGACGCGCAGTTCATCGACCTGGTGTTGCGCGAAAAAGCCGATGCGCAGCTTGCTGGATTGCGTGGTCTTGCCACCCATCGCGGCCAGACGGCCAGACAGCAGTTTCGACAGGGTGGATTTACCCTGACCGTTCTTGCCCAGAAGAGCGATGCGGGCATCCTGATCGATGCGCAGGTTGAGGTTGCGCAGCACGACCGTATCGCCATAGCCCACGCTGCCGTTTTCGATCGAGATGATGGGGGGCGACAGTTCTTCGGGTTCGGGGAAGGAAAAGACGGTGCGCGCGGCATCTTCGGGGGCGCGGATGGTTTCCATCTTTTCCAGCATCTTGACGCGCGATTGCGCCTGCTTGGCCTTGCTGGCCTTGGCCTTGAAGCGGTCCACGAAGCTTTGCAGATGGGCGCGGCGCGCGTCCTGTTTCTTGGCGGCGGCGGTCAGGATGGCGCGTTGGGCGGCGCGCTGGCGGGCGAACTGGTCATAGTTGCCCGAGTAATAGGTCAGCTTGCGGTCTTCGAGATGCAGGATGCCGCCCACGGCGCGGTTCAGAAGCTCGCGGTCATGGCTGATGATCAGCACGGTATGCGGATATTTGACCAGGTAGTTTTCCAGCCAGAGCGCGCCTTCGAGGTCGAGATAGTTGGTCGGTTCGTCCAAGAGCAGGTAATCGGGCTGCGAGAACAGCACCGCCGCCAGCGCGACGCGCATCCGCCAGCCGCCCGAGAAGGCGGAACAGGGCATGAGCTGTTCGGCGGCGTCAAAGCCGAGGCCGCGCAGGATCGCGGAGGCGCGGGCCTCGGCGGACCATGCGTCGATATCGGCAAGGCGCGTCTGCACCTCACTGATGCGGGCGGGATCGGTGGCGGTTTCCGCCTCGGCCAGAAGGGCTGCGCGTTCGGTATCGGCGGCCAGCACCGTATCGAGCAGCGACACCTCGTTGCCGGGCACCTCCTGCGCGACGCCGCCGATGCGGGCGCGGGCGGGCAGGGATATGGTGCCGCCTTCCAGCGGCAGTTCGCCCCGGATCAGCTTGAACAGGGTTGTCTTGCCCGCGCCATTGCGGCCGATCAGGCCCACCTTGTGGCCGGTCGGAATGGTGGCCGATGCGGCCTCGAACAGGGGGCGGCCTTCGATGTTGAAGGTAAGATCGGTGATGCGTAACATGGGCGGAGCGATGAACCACGGCCCCGCCCATGTCAATGTAGATCGGGCGAAAATCGCCTATTTCATCAGGGTTTCGACGCCATCGACAGGGTAACTGCGATAGGCAATGGCCGGGCTGTCGCCGTCGAGGGCGAAGACATAGACATGGAAGGCATCCGCGTTCACCGTGGCGCGGCAGAAGACGGCATCGGCGGCGGCGCCGGCAAGGTCCATGTCGGCCGGACAGGCGGCAAGGTCGATATGGGGGACCGAGACTTCGAAGACCTCATAGGTCAGGGGCATGGGCGCGGGAGCATCGGCCAGGGCCGGTGTGAGGGATAGCGCGACGAGGGCCGTGGCAAGCAGGGGTTTCGGGAACATGGTGTCATCCTTGGTGTGAATTGCGTGTTGGCTTGCAAGGCTGGCTGGGCAAAGACTTACTAAAACGATCAGGAATAACAACCCCTGATCCGCGCCCATCCGCCAATTGGGGCAGATATCCCCTTTCACCCCGGAAAACCCCGTGTTAGAGGCAGCGCAATTTTCAACACAAGCAAGGGAGTGAGCCGCATGGCCATTCAGCGCACCTTTTCCATCATCAAGCCCGACGCCACCAAGCGGAACCTGACCGGCGCGATCAATGCCAAGATCGAAGCGGCCGGCCTGCGCATCATCGCGCAGAAGCGGATCCACATGACCAAGGCGCAGGCCGGTCAGTTCTATGCCGTGCATGCAGCGCGCCCCTTCTATGACGAGCTGTGTGAGTTCATGGCCTCCGAGCCGGTTGTCGTGCAGGTTCTGGAAGGCGAGAACGCGATTGCGAAATACCGCGAAGTGATGGGCGCCACCGATCCGGCCGAAGCCGCCGCTGGCACCATCCGCAAGGATTTCGCGATTTCCAAGGGCGAGAACTCGGTTCACGGGTCGGACGCGCCGGAAACCGCAGCCGAGGAAATCGCCTATTTCTTCGCAGGCCTGGAACTGGTCGGCTGATCATTTCCGGTTTTGCCGGAAAGAAGGGGGTGCCGGTTGGCGCCCCCTTTTTCATTGCTCAGCGGCGGGCCAGCCTGTCCGGCGTGACGACGCCGATGGCGTCGAGCACGGATTCGAGGTGGCGCAGGTCCACGTCGTCATGGGTGGCCTTGAGCGCGTCGAAGCGCAGCCGGAGGGCTGCTTTTTCCGCGCCCTTGCAATCGTTCCAGGGCCGGCCTTGCAGGGCCATCACCAGCACATAATAGCCGATGAAATGCGGGCGCACCCCGGCGGCGATCATCCGGCCATAGGCGGTATCGGGGCCAAGGGCGCGCAACTCTTCTGCGGAGTGGATGCCCGCGCGCGCGAGGTCGCGGGCGAAGGCGGGGCCGATGTTGGGAATCGTGGTGACCGGGGTGGACATGGGGCAACTGTGCCAGCGCGTGGCGGCGCTGTCACCATGCCGTTGCGCGAAAGGGGTATGTCAGATGCTGGCGAAGTCGGTGAAGACCGCGTTGCCTTCCGTGCGCGTCGCCGAGGGCGCCTTGACGGGCGCCGGGGTCGGCTGTGGTTTAGCTTGCGGTTGCGGTTTTGACGATTGCGCCATGATCCTGTCCTGCGACATGTCCCTGGCGTGCTGACGGGGGCCAGGGCGGTGAAAACTTGTTAACCAACGCAGGATGACGCAAGAAAAAGGCGCCGCCGTGTCTGCATTATGGCAGAAACATGGCGGCGCCCTGAGGTCTGTCAGAGGGGATCAGGCCCCGATCACGCCTTTTCGGCGGCGGTCACGATGATTTCGACGCGGTATTTCGGCGCGGCCAGCTTGGCCTCGCCGGTGGCGCGTGCGGGGGTGTGGCCCTGGGGCACCCAGGCATCCCAGACGGCGTTCATCTCGGCGAAGTCGGCCATGTCGGCCAGCCAGATGATGGTCTGCAGGATATGGGTCTTGTCGCTGCCGGCCTTGGCCAGCAGTTCGTCCACCTGGCGCAGGCAATCGGCGGTCTGCTCCGCGACGGTGGCGCCTTCACCGACCTGGCCGGCCAGGTAGATGGTGCCGTTGTGCTTGACGATCGCGCTCATGCGCGGGCCGGTTCCGATACGTTCGATCATGGGCTGTCCTTTCGGTGGCAGGGGCGTTGCGCGGCCCCGATTGGCGCGCGCCTGATGCAGGCGATAGCGGCGCGGGCGCGTTTTCGCAAGGCCCGGATTGGCACCATGTCAGCCCATCGGGACCGGGGTCAGGGCGGGCTTGCCATCAAGAATGGCGCGGATATTGGCGCGCTGCAACGCGCCCATCTGGGTGCGGGTCTCGACGGTGGCGGTGCCGATATGGGGCAGGGGCAGGACATCGGGGCGCGAGACAAGGCGCGGATCGGGGCGGGGTTCGTTGCGGAACACATCGAGCGCCGCGCCCCGGATGCGGCGCGCGTCAAGGGCGGCGAGCAGCGCGCCCTCATCCACCACGCTGCCACGCGACAGGTTGATCAGGTGCCCTTCCGCGCCGAGCGCCGAGAGCACATCGGCGTCGATCAGGTTCTCGGTGTCCGGTCCGCCCACGACGGTGACGAAGAGATCATCGACCGCCGTGGCCAACGACAGGGCATTGTCGTGGAACTGCCAGCCCTGCGGCGTGTCCTTGGCGCTGCGGGCGCTGTAATGCACCGCGCATTTGAAGGCGGCCAGACGATCCGCCAATTCGCGCCCGATGCGCCCCATCCCGAGGATGCCGACGCGCCGCCCGGTGGCCTTGCGCGCCAAGGGTGGCCCGCCATTGGCCCAATCGCCGCTGCGCACATTGGCGATGCCGCGTTCCACCTCGCGCAGGAGCCCCAGCCACATGGCGACGGCCAGATCGGCCACATCGTCATTCAGCACGTCGGGGGTATTGGTCACCGTGATGCCGCGCGCGGCGGCGGCGGCAAGGTCCACCGCCTCGTAGCCCACGCCGTAGCGGGCGATGAGCCTGAGGTTGGGCAACTTGTCCATCTGGGCCGGGCCCAGCGCCTCGTGGCTTTTGCAGGCCATGGCGATCACGCCTTCGCGCACCTCTTGCGGCAGGCTGTCCAGATTGGCCAGGGCGAGCAGTTCCGGCCCGCCGAATTCGGCGCGCAGCGCCTGGGCGTCCATGGTGGCATAGGTGCCGATGCTGAGAACCTGTGTCATCGGGGATCGTCCTTATCCGCGCCCGATGAAGGGCATGGTCGTGGGCATGACCGTCAGGAATTGCACATTGGCGCCATCGGGCAGGCTGGCCATGTGCATCACGCTGTCGGCCACGACGGAGACGTCGATCATCGCCTCGGGGCGGATGGAGCCATCGGCCTGCATCACCCCCTTGGCCATGCGATCGGCCATGCCCGAACGCGCATTGCCGATGTCGATCTGTCCGCAGGCGATCCCGAAAGGCCGCCCGTCCAGCGAGAGCGCGCGGGTCATGCCGGTGACGGCGTGTTTCGCCGCCGTATAGGCGATGGTGCCGGGGCGCGGGGCATGGGCGCTGATCGAGCCGTTATTGATGATGCGCCCGCCCTGCGGGTTCTGCGCGCGCATCCGGGCAAAGGCCGCGCGGGCACAGAGAAAGACGCCCGTCACGTTCACATCCAGCACCGCCCGGAAATCATCGGGCGCGATCAGGTCGGGCGTGTCCGCCCCAAGGTTGCGGCCCGCGTTGTTGAACAGCACGTCGATCCGCCCCCAGGTCTGAAGGATGGTATCGAAGGCGGCATCGACTGCCGCCTGATCCGTCACGTCGCAGGGCAGGACAAGGGCGTTTGCGTGGCCTTCGGCGCTGTCGGCCAGCGCCTCGGCGCGCCGGCCCAGCAGGGCCACGCGCCAGCCCTGGGCGAGGGCCAGCCGCGCCGTGGCGCGGCCGATGCCGCTGCCGGCCCCGGTGACGATGATCGTGCGCGGCGTCATGCGGGCATCGGGATCGGGCCTACGTCGCTGGGCACCTGGTAGCCGCGCTGCACGGCGGGACGCGCGGCTACCTGGCGATACCAGCGCAGGACGTTGGGAAAGGCGGTCAGGTCGATCTCGTGCCAGTCATGGCGCGCGGCCCAGGGGAAGATCGCCATGTCGGCGATGGAATAGCCGCCTGCCACGTATTCATGATCGGCCAGTTGCCGGTCGAGCACGCCGTAAAGCCGCTTGGCTTCCTTGGCGAACCGTTCCTCGGCGGGTTGCGACAGGCCGCGGTTGAATTTCAGGAAGACATGCGCCTGTCCCAGCATCGGGCCGAAGCCGCCCATCTGCCACATCAGCCATTGCATCACCTCGGCGCGGGCCTTGACCTCGGTGGGCAGGAACTGGCCGGTCTTTTCGGCGAGGTAGATCATGATCGCGCCGGATTCGAACTGGCTGACGCCGGTGTCATGATCGACGATGGCGGGGATCTTGTTGTTGGGCGAGATCTTGAGGAAATCGGGGGCGAATTGTTCATCCTTGCCGATGTTCACCGCGTGGGCGGTATAGGGCAGGCCCAGTTCTTCGAGCAGGATCGAGACCTTGCGCCCGTTGGGGGTGGTCCATGTGTAGAGGTCGATCATCAGGCTATCCTTTCCAGGGGGCGGCTTGCGGTGTCGTGCAGGACGATCACCTTGCCGGGGTTCATCAGGTTGTCCGGGTCGATCGCGGCCTTGATCGTGCGGCAAAGCGCGAGGGCCACGCGATCCTTGTAGAGCGGAAGCTCATCCCGCTTGGCAAGGCCGATGCCGTGTTCGGCCGAGATCGAGCCGCCCATATCGGCCACAAGATCGTGAACGATGCGGTTGAAGGCGCCGTAATGGGCCAGGAAATCGGCATCCGTCATGGCGGCGGGGCGGGTCAGGTTGAAATGGATGTTGCCATCGCCGAAATGGCCGAAGGGGCAGGGGCGCACATCAGGCATATGGGCGCGGCAGGCGGCGACGCCTTGGGTGATGAAATCGGCCACGCGCGAGACGGGCACGGCCACGTCATGCTTGATCGAGGCGCCCGCGTGTTTCTGCATCTCGGACATGTTTTCGCGCAGGGACCAGAGCGCCTGCGCCTGTGTCTGCGAGGCGGCGATGACGGCATCGGGGATCAGCCCGTCCTCTATCGCCTGGGCAAGGGCGCGTTCCATGCGCGCGTCGAGGCCGGCGTCAGGGTCGGGCGAGGTGAGTTCGATCAGCACATAGGCGGGATGCGGATCCGCCAGCGGGTCGCGCGCGCCGGGCAGGTGATCGAGCACCATCTGGATGCCGAAGCGTTCGATATATTCGAAGGCGGTCAGGCTGTCGCCGCAGCGGGCGCGCAGGATGTCGAAGATCGCGAGCGCCTGTTCGGGGCCTTCGCAGGCCGCCATGGCGGTGACGGTGGTGGCGGGGCGCGGGAAAAGCCGCAGCACGGCGGCGGTGATGATGCCGAGCGTGCCCTCGGCCCCGATCATCAGGTCGCGCAGGGCGTAGCCGGTATTGTCCTTGCGCAACGCGCTGAGGGTGTTCAGCACTTCGCCCGAGGGCAACACGGCCTCGATCCCCAGCACAAGATCGCGGGTGGTGCCATAGCGCAGAACGGCGGTGCCGCCCGCGTTGGTCGAGAGGTTGCCGCCGATCTGGCAGCTGCCTTGCGAGGCGAGCGAGAGCGGGAAGAGCTGGCCTGCGTCATCCGCTGCCGTCTGGATCGCGGCAAGGGTGCAACCAGCCTCGACCGTGAGGGTGGCGTTCAGGGGATCGATCGCGCGGATGCGGTTCATCCGGCCCATGACGATGACCACGGCGCCGTCGGGCACGCCGCCGCCTACCAGCCCGGTATTGCCACCCTGGGGCACCATGGGCACGCGCGCGGCATGGCAAAGGCGCACCACGGCGGCGACTTCATCGGTCGTGGCTGGGCGCACCACGGCCAGCGCGTGACCCTTCCAGCGGCCGCGATCCTCGACCTCGTGGGGGGCGATCTGGGCGGGATCGGTCCAGACATGGGCCTCGCCCACCGCGGCGCGCAGATCCGCCAGAAGCCCGGGGGGAAGGGTCATGCCTTGACGCCCGCGGCGGCCCGCAACTTGGTGATCGTGGTGCGCGAGGTGATCTGTTCGGGATCGGTGACCAGTTCCAGCACCGCAGGCCGCCCCGAGGCGCGGGCGCGCTCCAGCGCAGGCCCGAAATCGGCGGTGGCGGTCACACGTTCGGCGTAACAGCCATAGCCTTCGGCCATGCGGACGAAATCATGGGTCCTGAGTTCGGTGCCCGAGATGCGCAGCGGGTGGTCGCGTTCCTGGTGCATGCGGATCGTGCCATACATGCCGTTGTTGAACAATAGCACGATGGGTGTGGCGCCGTATTGCGCGGCGACGGTCAGTTCCTGGCCGCTCATCATGAAGCCGCCATCGCCCACCATCGACAGCACCAGCCGCCCCGGATTGAGCAGGCTTGCGGCCACGGCGGCGGGCACCGAATAGCCCATCGAGCCGCAGGTCGAGCCGATTTCGCGCCCCGGTCGGCCGAAGCGCAGGAAACGCTGCGCCCAGCCGGTGTGATTGCCCGCGTCCAGCGTGATGATCGTGTCGGCGGGCAGCGCATCGCGGACATCGCAAAGCGCCTGCCCCATGTCGAGCGCCCAGCCGCCATCGGCGGGGCGGGCGGTGTCGGTCATGTATTCGCCGCGCAGCGTGGCGCACCAGTCGCCCCATTTGTTCTGCCGTGCCAGATCGACACCGCCCAGCGCCAGCGCCAGACCTTCCATGTCGGCGGCGATTCCCAGCTCGGGGCCATAGACGCGGCCGATCTCGTCCGGGTCGGGATGGACATGGATCAGGCGTTGCCGGGTCTGGGGCGGGGTCAGGTTTGTGTAGCCCTTGGT
>JAJLKH010000170.1:0-4056 GCA_033839205.1 Rhodobacterales bacterium
ACCTCGCGCAGCGCCTCGACCTTTTCCCACAGCTTCGTCATCGCGCGGGCGTAAAGCACCTGCAACTCGAACCGCCCCATCGTGTTCAGCACCGCGCGCCCGCGCAACTCCATCAGTACGGCCAGCGCGGGGATCTCCCACATCATCACCTCGGGCCATTTGCCCTCGAAGGTCAGCTCGTACTGATCGCCCTTGCGTTCCAGGTGATAGGGCGGCAGGCGCAGCGCCTCGAACCATTCCATGAAATCGGGGCGGAACATCTGCCGCTTGCCGTAGAAGGTATTGCCCCGCAGCCATGTGCTTTCGCCGCGCGTCAGCGACAGCGACCGGATATGATCCAGCTGCTCGCGCAACTCGCCCTCGTCGATCAGCTTGGCCAGCGGCACATGGGATGATCGGTTGATCAGGCTGAAGGTCACCTGCGTGTCGGGCTTGTTGCGAAACACCGACTGGCACATCAGCAGCTTGTAGAAATCCGTATCGATCAGCGACCGCACGATCGGGTCGATCTTCCAGCGGTGATTCCAGACGCGGGTGGCGATATCGACCATGGGGCGGCTCCGTCAATGTGCCATGCGCTTAAATCAAAGGGGGCGTGGTGTGTCCAGCGGCGTCACGCCAGCCTGACACCCGCCGCCCGCATCGCATCCAGTGCGGCGTCCAGCGATCCGTTCAGATCGATCCCCCGGCACAGGTCCAGCCGCACGGTCACGTCAAAGCCAAGGCGCCCCGCATCCTGCGCCGAATAGGCGACGCAGAAATCGGTGGCCAGACCCACCAGCGTCAGATGCGTGATGCCGCGCGTCTTCAGATAACCCTCCAGCCCGGTCGCGGTGGTGCGGTCATTCTCGAAGAAGGCGGAATAGCTGTCGATGGCGCGGCGAAATCCCTTGCGGATGATCAGGTCCGCCGGATCGGTATGCAGGCCGGGATGAAAGGCGGCGCCCTTGCTGCCCCAGACGCAATGATCGGGCCACAAAACCTGCGGGCCATAAGGCATCTCGGTCATGTCATAGGCCGCAGCGCCCGGATGTTCCGACGCAAAGGATGAATGATCCGCCGGGTGCCAATCCTGCGTCAGCACCACGCAAGGGATCTGCTGCATCAGCGCATTGATCCCCGGCACGATCACATCGCCCTCGGGCACGGCCAGCGCACCGCCGGGGCAGAAATCATTCTGGACGTCGATCACGATCAGCGCATGGGTTTCCGACATGGCGGGCCTCCTGTCCTTGTCACGAAAGGGGTAGGGGCTTGGCGCGCGCGCGTCAATGTCGCGCGGCCTGCGGACTTGCGCGATTTCACGCGCAGGCGTAAAGCCCGGCGCATGTATACCGTCGCCGCACTCTATCACTTCACCCGTTTCGACGATCCCGCCGCGCTCAAGCCCGCGCTGGCGCAGCTGTGCTGCGGGCAGGGTGTCACCGGCACGCTGCTTCTGGCGCGCGAAGGGATCAACGGCACCATCGCCGGCAGCCGCGCCGGCATCGACGCGGTGCTGGCCCATATCCGCGCCCTGCCGGGTTGCGCCGACCTGGAATGGAAGGAAAGCACCGCCAGCGTTCCGCCCTTCGCCCGGATGAAAGTCCGTCTGAAGCGCGAGATCGTGACGATGGGCCAGCCCGATGTGGACCCCAAGGCGCGCGTCGGTCATTACGTCGATCCGGCCGACTGGAACGCGTTGATCACCGCGCCCGATGTGGCCGTGATCGATACCCGCAACGATTACGAGGTGGCGATCGGCACTTTCCAGGGTGCGGTCGATCCGCAAACCGCCAGCTTCCGCGATTTCCCCGCCTGGTGGGAGGCGAACAAGCACCGCTTCCACAACAAGCGCATCGCCATGTTCTGCACCGGCGGCATCCGCTGCGAAAAAAGCACCAACTGGCTGCTGGGCCAGGGGGTCGAGGATGTCTATCACCTCAAGGGCGGCATCCTGAAATACCTCGAAGAGGTCCCGCAGGACCAAAGCACATGGCAGGGCGAATGCTTTGTCTTCGACCGGCGTGTCTCGGTCGGTCACGGCCTCAAGGAAGGTCCGCACCTGCTCTGCCATGCCTGCCGCCGCCCGATCCTGCCCGAGGACCGCAGTCGCCCCGAATACGAGGAAGGCGTCGCCTGCCATCACTGCGTCGATGAAACCTCGGACGAGGACAAGGCCCGCTTCCGCGAACGGCAGAAACAGATCGCCCTGGCCCGCGAAAGGGGCGAGGCGCATCTGGGCGGTGTCACCGGTCTTTAGGGATCAGGCCGCCGCCATCCGCATCGCGCGGCGCGACCGTGTCAGGATCAGCAGCATGATCCCGATGTTCAGGAAATTCCACGCGATCCCGTTGATGAAGGCCATGTGATAGCTGCCCGTCAGGTCATAGATCCAGCCCGACATCCAGCCGCCGATGGCCATGCCCACGATGGTCGCCATGATCACGAAACCCACGCGCGCGCCCGCCTCGCGCGCGGGCATGTATTCGCGCACGATCACCGCATAGCTGGGCACGATGCCACCCTGGCTCAGCCCGAAGATCAGGCTGACCACGTAAAGCGACACCAGCCCGCCCGCTGGCAGATACAGGAACAAGGCCAGGCATTGCAGCGCCGATCCGATCAGCAGGGTCATCACGCCGCCCAAACGGTCCGCCAGCAGCCCCGAGATCAGGCGCGACACCACGCCCCCCATCAGCATCAGCGACAGCATCTCGGCGCCCACGGCGGGGCCGTATCCAAGGTCGACGCAATAGGCCACGATATGCACCTGCGGCATCGACATGGCGACACAGCAGCCGATGCCCGCCAGCCCCAGCAACCACATCAGCGCGCGCGGCGAAAAGCCCGCCGATTTCGCCCGTGCGGCGGTGATGCTGTCGGAATGCGCGCTCGCCTCCAGCGGCACCCGCGCCCGCAGGAACAGCGATAGAGGGATCACGCCTGCCACGGTCACGACCGCCAGCACCATGTAGACCGCGCGCCATCCGTGGTCGGCCAGAACCCCCGACAGCAGCAGCGGCCAGATCGCCCCGGACAGGTAATTGCCGCTGGCCGCGATGGCCACGGCAATACCCCGCCGCTTCAGGAACCACAGCGAGACATCGGCGATCAGCGGCCCGAAACTGGCCGCCGTGCCAAACCCGATCACCAGTTGCAGGAACGACAGCGTCCAGACCGACCCCGCCACGCTCGCCAGCGCGAAACCGCCCCCGATCGTCAGCGCGGATGCCGACAGCGCCACCGTGATCCCGAACCGGTCCACTGCGCGCCCGATCACCAGGTTGCCAAGCGCAAAGCCGATCATCGTCAGCGTATAGGGCAGGGATGCATCGGCGCGCGCCGTCTGAAACTCGGCCTGCATCGCGGGCATGATCACGATGATCGCCCACATGCCCACATTGCCGATCGTGGCGATCAGCAAGGATACGCCAAGGCGGATCCATGAATAGCGGCTGTCCAGTGCGTCAATACCCATGGCGCGACGCTAGACCCGGCTCCGGCGCTTGTATAGGGCGCATTCGACCCGTTGGTGACGCAAATGTGTGCATGGGTGCAAGACAGGCGACACTTGCGCGGTATATCCTGCCCCGACACCGCGAAGGAACCGCCAAGGACATGCAAGAATGATCGACGCCCTCATCCTGCCCACGCAGCGCCGCGTCCTGCATCCGCTGGCCAGCGCGCTCTACCGGCGCGGGGTGGCGGCTGACAGGATCACGCTGGCAGGCTTTGCCCTTGGTCTGCTGGCGGTCCCGGCGCTGGCCCTTGGCTGGTACGGGGCGGCACTGGTGCTGATCCTGCTAAACCGGCTGGCCGACGGTCTGGATGGCGCCGTGGGGGGCCAGGGCGCGCCCCCCGCTCGCGGCGCGGTGCGCGCTATAGCGCGGGGTTTAGTCGTAGAACCGGGGGTGCCGCGGGGGGTGGCGCTGGGCCCTCCCCCCCCCCAAAAGAGCTGGCGGCAGCCGAACTGATCGAGGCATTCGTCGGCACTCTCTCAAGATTCCTGGCCTTCGCCGAGATCGCCGCCAAGAGCGACCTCAGCGCCACGGATTATCCAACCAAGGGCATCTT
>JAJLKH010000171.1:0-13612 GCA_033839205.1 Rhodobacterales bacterium
GACCGGCGACTGGCAGATCGGGATTGCGGTTCTGACGGCGGTTTCGCTGTCGACGGTGCTGGCCTCGCGGCTGGTGGATCGCTCCTTCTTCCTGACGCAGCTCGAACGGCGCGGCGTGCACCTGGCGGCGGGGCCGCAGGCCTATCTTCTGTCGATGTTCCGGGTTGCGGCCGTGATGCGCAAGGTGGGCGACCCCGGCATGGCCGACGAGACCGCCTGCCACGAGATGATCGAGGATGGCATCTTCGTTGATGCGACCGCCACGCTCGAGGCGGCCTTGCCGCTCTTCGACCGTGCGGGTGTCCCCTTCCTGCCGGTGATCACGCCCGCAACGGGAGATGAGGCGCCGCAGCTCTGGGGCGCGCTGTTCCACGTGGATGCGCTCAAGACCTATAACAGCGCCCTGGCGGCGACCGCCGAAGAGGAACACAGCTAGGCGCGCCGCAATTCCGCGCCGCGCCCTGTTTCTTCTTGCTTCAAATATCCATGTGCAACGGCGGTGCGCCCGCGCGCGGCCGCAGGATCAGACCTGTTCGACCGTCACCGTGTCCGAGGCGTAGAAGGCGATGTGATCCTTGATCCGCTCCATCCCCGGCTTGGGGTTCTCATAGGACCAGGCCGCATTCTTCAGCGTCGTGCTCTTGGTCACGATCGAGAAATAGCTGGCATCGCCCTTGTGGGGGCAATGGGTGCTGTGATCGGTCCGGTCCAGGAAGGCCATCGCGATATCCTTGCGCGGGAAATAGATCACGAAGGGCATCGCCCCTTCCGTCAGTTCCAGCGCATCGTGCGATTCGCCCAGCACGGCGCCGCCTGCGCGGACCACCCATGTGCCGTCGGCCTTGGTAATCTTGATATGGTCAGCCATCGTTCTCCCCCATTTCCCGTATGTCTTGCCCTTCGGATATGACAGGCGCGTGTCACAGCGGAGCGGTTGCCTGCGCCAACCATAGCCGTGCCGCATCCGAAATCCGAGGGGCGATCTTGTCCATGCAAGCCGCATGGTAGCCGTTCAGCCAGGCGCGATCCTGCGCGGTCAGAAGACCCGGCAGGATCAGGCGGCGGTCGATCGGCACCCATGTCAGCGTGTCGAAGCTGAACATGGCGCGATCGTCGGCGCCGGCAAGGGCAGGGGCCTCGCGCACCACGATCAGGTTCTCGATACGGATGCCGAAGGCGCCTTCGCGGTAATATCCCGGCTCGTTCGACAGGATCATGCCGGCCTGCAGCGGCACCTCGGACACGCGGCTGATCCGCTGCGGGCCTTCATGCACGCAAAGATAAACCCCCACGCCATGGCCGGTGCCATGGTTGAAATCCAGCCCCGCCGCCCAAAGCGGCGCGCGGGCGATGGCGTCGATGTCGCGCCCGGCCAGACCCTTGGGAAAACGCAGTTGCGAAATCCCGATCATGCCTTGCAACACGCGGGTAAAGCAGGCTTTTTCCAGGTCACCCACCTCGCCCACGGGCAGGGTGCGGGTGATGTCGGTGGTCCCGTCCAGGTATTGCCCGCCGCTGTCCACCACGATCAGATGGCCCGGCTCCAGCCGCGCATTGCTGCTGCGCGAGACACGGTAATGCATGATCGCGCCATTGGGGCCGGTGCCCGCGATCGTCTCGAAGCTGATGTCGCGCAGCGCGTTGGTGGCCCGGCGGAACCCCTCAAGCGTGGTCGCCACGTCGATCTCGGTCAGGCTGCCGGGTTCCTGCGCGTCGAACCAGCACAGGAATTCCACCATGGCGGCGGCATCGCGCAGATGCGCCTCGGTGGTGGCGGCGATCTCGGCGGCGGTCTTGGTGGCCTTGGGCATGATGCAGGGGTCCTGGCCCCAGGCGCAGGCGACACCCGCCTCGGCCAGTTCCATCGACACCCAGAGCGGCGCGGTGGCGCGGTCCACCCGCACCGGGCCCGACAGGCTGCGCAGGCCGGCACCGAAGGCCGTGACCGGGCGCAGCGTGACCTCGGCGCCCAGATGGGCGCGCAGGGCGTCGTCGCATTTGGCCGGATCGGTGAAAAGCGTCAGATGCCCGTTGTCATGCAGCACGGCAAAGCCATGGGGCACCGGGTTGCGCGGGATATCCGCGCCGCGCACGTTCAACAGCCAGGCGATGGAATCGGCCAGCGTGATCACCGCAGCACTCTGTCCCGCCGCGCGCAGCCCCTCGGCCAGGCGCGCGCGCTTGGCGGCGCTCGTCTCGCCAGCCAGATCGTCGGGATAGGGCGTGATGGGGCCTGTCGGCGGGGCGGGCTGATCGGGCCAGATGCTGTCCACCGCATTGGCGACCGGCTTCATGGTGATCGCGCTGCCTGACAGCGCCTCTTCCAGCTTGCCGATCTCCTCGGCGGTGTGCAGCCAGGGATCAAAGCCGATAACCCCGCCATTGGGCAGTTCGCCGCGCAGCCAGTCGGCAAGCCCCGTCTCGGGCCAGGGCACGGGGGTGAAATGGGCCAGGTCCACCTGGCCCTTCACCTGGGTGCGATAGCGCCCGTCGATGAAGACGCCCGCCACATGCGGCAGTACGCAGGCAAAGCCCGCCGATCCGGTGAACCCGCTCAGCCAGGCCAGCCGCGCATCATGCGGGGCGACATATTCGCCCTGATGGGCATCGGCGCGGGGCACCAGGAACCCGGTCAGCCCGTTGCGGGCCAGGTGGTCGCGCAGCGCGGCCAGCCGGGGCGGGCCCTGCTCGGGGCGGGCACTCTCCTCGAAAGTCTGAAACATCTTACATGGCCCTTTTCATGCCAAGCAGCCGGGCGCGGGCGCGCGGGTCGCGGTCGAACAGGCCCGCCAGCTGTTCGGTCATCGCACCGGCCAGCTGATCCACATCGGTGATCGTCACCGCATGCTGATAGTATCGCGTCACGTCATGGCCGATGCCGATGGCGATCAGTTCCACAGCCTTGCGCTTTTCCACCATGGCGATCACGTCGCGCAGGTGCTTTTCCAGGTAATTCGCGGGGTTCACCGACAGGGTGGAATCATCCACCGGCGCGCCATCGGAAATCACCATCAGGATCTTGCGCGCCTCGGGGCGGCCCACCATCCGCCGATGCGCCCATTCCAGCGCCTCTCCGTCGATGTTTTCCTTCAGCAACCCTTCCTTCATCATCAGCCCCAGGTTGGACCGGGTCCGCCGCCAGGGCGCATCGGCGGATTTGTAGATGATGTGGCGCAGGTCGTTCAGGCGGCCGGGCTGCTGCGGGCGACCCTCGGCCAGCCATTTCTCGCGGCTCTGCCCGCCTTTCCAGGCGCGGGTGGTAAAGCCCAGGATCTCGACCTTGACCGAGCAGCGCTCCAGCGTGCGCGCCAGGACATCGGCGCAGATCGCGGCGATGGAAATGGGGCGGCCACGCATCGAGCCCGAGTTGTCCAGAAGCAGCGTCACGACGGTGTCGCGGAATTCGGTGTCCTTTTCGACCTTGAAGGACAGCGGCGTCGTGGGGTTGGCCACAACCCGCGCCAGGCGGCCCGCATCCAGGATGCCTTCTTCCATGTCGAACAGCCAGGACCGGTTCTGCTGCGCCTGAAGGCGGCGTTGTAGCTTGTTCGCCAGGCGGCCCACGGCGCCCTTCAGCGGCTCAAGCTGCTGGTCCAGATAGGCGCGCAGCCGTTCCAGCTCGACCGGGTCGGCCAGTTCCTCGGCCAGGATTTCCTCGTCATAATCCGTGGCATAGACGGCATAGTTCGGGTCGGCGTCCGAAATCGGCTGCGGCGCGGGCGGCTCCAGCGGGGCCTCGCCATCGGGCAGCTCGGTCTCGTCCGACATCTCCTGATCGGCCAGCTCGTCCATGCTGACCTGCGCCTGGCTTGCGTCCTGGCTGTCGTCCTGCGACTGCTCTGGGCTGGCCTCGGCCTCTTCCTGCTGCTGGTCGTCCTGACCGGTGCTGTCAGGGTCTTCCTGCTGTTCGGCACTGTCCTCGGCGTCGTCCTGATCGTCGTCGGGCTGGTCCGGGTCATCGCCCAGCTGGTCGCCGTAACCCAGATCCTCGATCACCTTGCGCGCGAAACGGGCAAAGGCCGCCTGGTCCGACAGCTTGTCCTGCAAGCCTTCCAGCGTGCCGCCGGCCTGATCCTCGATGAAACCGCGCCACAGCTCCATGACGTTCTGCGCACCCGCGGGCAGGGGGCGGCCTGTCGCCAGGTGCCGGATCATATAGCCTGCGGCGGTCGCCAGGGGCGCATCCGAAGCCTGGGTGATCTGGTCATAGCCCGCGCGCGCGGCCTCATGGGCGATCTTGGCGTCGATATTGCCGGCAGTGCCGGGCATGTCGCGCGCGCCCATCGCCTCGCAGCGGGCGGTTTCCATCGCCTCGTAAAGATCGCGCGCCATCTGGCCCGGCGGGGCATAGCGCGCATGGGTGGCGTCGTTGTGATAGCGGCGGTGCAGCGCCAGCGCGTCGGCGGTGCCGCGCGCCAGCAACACCTCGTCGCGCGACATGCGGCGGCTGACCTGCGGCAGGCGCATCGCATCGCCCGACAGGCCCGAAGGATCGACCGAATAGCTGATCGTCAGGTCCGGGTCATGGGCCATGACCTTGGTGGCCTCGGCCAGGGCCTTCTTGAACGGATCGGCGGGGTTGTCGGTCGGTTTGCTCATCTCACCTCTCCGGTCGCACTGCGGCCGCATGGGCCTGGACTGGCGCGCCTCCAGCCTGCGGGCGGGCGCCGCAAGGACATCCCGCCGGGGTGGACCGCGCGCCGGCCGATCACTTCATCGCCATGCTGGCCGCCGATTCCGGCAGTTCCTCATCGAACAGGCGCTGGTAGAACTCGGCCACGGTCTGGCGCTCCAGCTCGTCGCATTTGTTCAGGAAGGTCAGCCGGAACGCATAGCCCACGTTGCGGAAAATCTCGGCGTTCTGGGCCCATGCGATCACGGTGCGCGGGCTCATGACGGTGGACAGATCGCCATTCATGAAAGCGGTCCGCGTCAGATCGGCCACGGTCACCATCTGCTTGATGGTCTTGCGGCCCTTCTCGGTGTTGTAATGCGGGTTCTTGGCCAGCACGATATTCGTCTCGGCCTCGATGCTCAGATAGTTCAGCGTCGCCACCAAAGACCAGCGGTCCATCTGGCCCTGGTTGATCTGCTGGGTGCCGTGATACAGCCCCGTGGTGTCGCCCAGGCCCACGGTGTTCGCGGTGGCGAACAGGCGGAAATACTTGTGCGGGGTGATCACCTCGTTCTGGTCCAGCAGCGTCAGCTTGCCGTCCACTTCCAGCACGCGCTGGATCACGAACATCACGTCGGCGCGGCCCGCGTCATATTCGTCGAACACGATCGCGGTGGGGTTGCGCAGCGCCCAGGGCAGGATGCCTTCCTGGAACTCGGTGACCTGCACGCCGTCCTTCAGCTTGATCGCATCCTTGCCGATCAGGTCGATCCGGCTGATGTGGCTGTCAAGGTTGACCCGCACACAGGGCCAGTTCAGGCGGCTGGCGACCTGTTCGATATGGGTCGATTTGCCCGTGCCGTGATAGCCCTGGATCATCACGCGGCGGTTGTGGCTGAAGCCGGCCAGGATCGCCAGCGTGGTGTCGGGGTCGAACTTGTAGGTGCTATCCTCGTCGGGCACACGCGCGCTGCGCTCGGGAAAGCCCCGGACGACCATGTCGGTGTCGATCCCGAAGACCTCGCGGACCGAGATGTCTTCGGTGGGTTTTGCGTTGATGTCGATCATGCCGTCGGCCATGGAACTGTCCTTCCCGTCGCGGGTCGCCCGCCCGCATCTGTCGCTTCGTGTCGCTTTGAGGTTTGGTGCAACATAATCCGGGCAAGGGCAAGGGGTGCCGCCGTTTTCCCTTCCGCCGCTTTCTGTCGCGCCTTGTCCCATGGCCGGTCAGTGCCGCGATTTTGAACAGGGGGCGGCCGCGCGACTTTGGCTTGTGGAAAAGGACCCGGGCGGTATAGTCGTCGGACCGACACAGACGACCCAACTCGGCCCTGCCAGACCGGAGCGGCGACAATGGCCCAAAGCCCGCAACCCGATGCGATGCTGTGCTTCAACCTCTATGCGGCCAGCCATGCCTTTACCCGCTATTACAAGCGGCTGCTTGCGCCCCTTGGGCTGACCTATCCGCAATACCTGGTGATGCTGCGCCTGCATGACGCCGATGGGCAGCATGTCGGAAGCCTTGCGCGCGACCTCTGCCTCGAGACGAACACGCTGTCGCCGCTGCTCAAACGGATCGAGGCGATGGGGCTGGTCCGCCGCGCGCGCGGCGCCACGGATGAACGCCGGGTCGATCTGTTCCTGACCGATGCGGGCCGGGACGTGGCGGCGCGCTGCGCCGAGATCCCCGCGCAGATATTTGCCGAACTGGGGCTCGACATGGCCGAGGTGCGGCAGGGCGCCGCCATGATGCGCGATCTGCGCGCAAGGCTGGCCGCCCATGATGGCGATCCTGCCCCCGGCACTGGCCGCGCCTGATCCGCGCATGACCATCCGGCCCTCGCAGCGTTGTGGCGTGCGCCTGTCTTACTTGAAGTTGCGGCTGTCCTTGATCTGGTCCCAGGCCCAGACGACCTCCTGCAGCTGCTCTTCCTGGCTGCGGTCGCCGCCGTTCATGTCGGGATGCAGCACCTTGATCAGCGCCTTGTAGGACTTGCGCACCTCGGCCTTGGTCCAGTGGTCCTTGGCTTCCAGGATCTCGATCGCACGGCGTTCCGTGGGCGGCAGCTTGCGCGTGCCCCCGGTGATCGACTTGCCCGGATTGCGCGTGGCGTTGCTGCCCAGCACCTGGTGCGGATCCTCGATCCCCAGCCGCGCCCAGGCGCGCGCCTCGGGGTCGCCCATGGGTTTCGTGGTCCGTTCCCAGACCTTGTCCTTGGACATCTGCGCGTTGATCTCGGCCTCGGTGGTGCCGTCGAAGAAGTTCCACTTGAGGTTATACTCGCGCACATGGTCCTTGCAGAACCAGAAATAGTCGTCCAGCACGTCCGGCGCCTTGGGCGCGCGGAACTTGCCCGCCTCCTGGCAGCCCTCGTGATCGCAGATCCGGCTTGACGTTTCGACAGCCCCGGACATGCCCCGCCGACCGCGTGGATTTTTCTTCTTGGCCGACGATACGGACATGTCGAACCCGAAGGGATCTGGCTTGGTCATAGGTTCACCTTTTCGACTCGGAGCACAGAGTTTAGACTGTTTGCACAAGGATTGAAGGGGGCAAGCAGGTAAAATTATGAGCAGGGCAGACGAGATCAGAACGGCGCTGGAAGCCGCGTTTTCGCCGCAACACATTGAAGTCATTGACGAAAGCGAGGCGCATCGCGGTCATTCCGGCTATGCCGAGGGCGGCGAAAGCCATTTTCGTGTCGTCATCCGCGCCGATGCTTTCGCCCCGATGAACCGCCTTGCCCGCCATCGCGCCATCCATGCGGCGCTGGGACCGGCGCTGATCGGCCGGATTCACGCGCTGGCGCTGGATGTGTCGGACTGATCAGGCCTTGGCTTCGGGTGTGTCGTCATCCTTGCGCGCAAGGCTGCCGGACAGATCGCGCGGGGATGGCACGGCGGGCGCATTCTCGGACGGTGCCGCGCGTGCGCTCAGCACCGGGCGGAAAACCGGCATCGGCTCGGACGCGGTCTCGACCGGCGCTTCCAGCAGGCGGGGGCGGAACGCGGCCAGTTCGGCGTCGCGCGGGCGGCGAAACACCAGCACGTTGTGATAGACGGTCTTGGTGCCGGTCAGGCCCGCACGTTCCTCGGAAGGCAGGGTTTCCGCGCGCTGGAATTCCCAGCCATCGGCGGCCATGGCGTTCATCTTTTCCTGCAAGGACAGGGCGAAACGATCCTGTGTCGTCTTGACGCCCTTGGCCTTGGTGCCCTTCACGGGCGCCGGAACAACGCGGTATTCGTAACTCATGCACCTGTCCTGTCTGCTGGGTCGCGTGGTTCTAACAGGACAGCGGTCCCTGATCCAGTCAAACCGCACAACCGCTTGGCCATCGGCGGGCCTTCGCGCGCCTAGCGCCGCTTGAGCGCGATGGACCGGCCCACCCGTTCGGGGCGCGGCAGCACGTCATGGGCGGCCTGCATCGCGGCCAGCTTGGCGCGGATATCCTCGGGCATGGGCGCCACGCGCGGGCCGGACATGTCGATATGCAGCCCCAGCGCCTCGCCGGTGGCGGCCAGCCAGCCATCCTCGTGCCACAACTCCTGATAGGTGTGGAACCGCTTTTCGTCATGGGCGATCAGCTGGAAGGTGCAGCGCACCTTCGCGCCCAGATGCAGCTCGCGCACATAGCAGATGTGGAATTCGGCCGTGAAGGTCGAATGCCCCCGCGTCTTGATGTAATCGGGGCCGAACCCCATCAAATCATAGGCCTCGTCGGCGCAGCGATCGAAAAGCACGTTGTAATAGGCCATGTTCATATGGCCGTTATGATCGATCCACTGCGGCTCGACCTCCATCACCGAGGATGTGAACGGCGCGGGAATGCTCATCTGTCTCTCCTTGCGCAGGCAGAAGCAGGGCCCCGGTTACAGGCCCAGCTTTTCCATCACCAACTGATTGACCACCGCCGGGTTGGCCTTGCCGCCCGTGGCCTTCATCACCTGGCCCACGAACCAGCCCGCCAGCTTGGGGTTCTGCTTGGCTTTTTCCACCTGCGCGGGGTTCTCCGCGATGATCTGATCGACCGCCGCCTCTATGGCGCCGGTATCGGTCACCTGCTTCATGCCGCGCGCCTCGACGATCTGCGCGGGATCGCCCCCTTCGGTATAGACGATCTCGAACAGGTCCTTGGCGATCTTGCCCGAAATATCGCCCGAGCCGATCAGGTCGATGATCCCGCCCAGCTGCGCCGGCGACACGGGGCTTTCGGTGATATCAAGGCTGTCTTTCTTCAGACGCCCGAACAATTCGTTGATCACCCAGTTCGCCGCCATCTTGCCATCGCGCCCCTGCGCCACGGCCTCGAAATAGCTGGCGGCATCCAGTTCAGCAGTCAGAACGCTGGCGTCATAATCGGTCAGGCCGAAATCGCCCATGAACCGCGCCTTCTTGGCGTCGGGCAGTTCGGGCAGACGCGCCTTGATGTCATCGACCCAGGCCTGATCGATCTCCAGCGGCAAGAGGTCGGGATCGGGGAAATAGCGGTAGTCATGCGCCTCTTCCTTGGACCGCATCGACCGCGTCTCGTTGCGCTCCACATCGTAAAGGCGGGTTTCCTGCACCACTTCGCCACCCGCCTCGACAATCGCGATCTGGCGCCGCGCCTCGACCTCGATCGCCATCTGGATGAAGCGCATCGAGTTCATGTTCTTGATCTCGCAGCGCGTGCCCAGGTGGCTGAAATCCCCGGTCGCCTGGTATTTCTCGTACTGGCCGGGCGCGCAGATCGACACGTTCACATCGGCGCGCAGGTTGCCATTCTGCATGTTGCCATCGCAGGTGCCCAGGTAGCGCAGGATCTGGCGCAGCTTGGTGACATAGGCGGCGGCCTCTTCGGGGCCGCGAATGTCGGGGCGGCTGACGATCTCCATCAGCGCCACGCCGGTGCGGTTCAGGTCCACGAAGGACATGTTGGGATCCATGTCATGGATCGACTTGCCCGCGTCCTGTTCCAGGTGGATACGCTCGATGCGCACATGGCGCGCGACACCGGGGCCCATCTCGACCAGGATCTCGCCCTCGCCCACGATGGGGTGATAAAGCTGGCTGATCTGGTAGCCCTGCGGCAGGTCGGGGTAGAAATAGTTCTTGCGGTCAAAGGCCGACCACAGGTTGATCTGCGCCTTCAGGCCCAACCCCGTGCGCACCGCCTGTTCCACGCAGAATTCGTTGATCACCGGCAACATGCCCGGCATGGCCGCATCCACGAAGGACACGTTGGCATTGGGCTCGTTGCCGAATTTCGTCGAAGCCCCCGAGAAAAGCTTGGCGTTCGAGGATACCTGCGCATGGACCTCCATCCCGATCACAAGTTCCCAGTCCTGCTTCGCGCCGGAAATGACGCGGGGTTTCGGGGTCTCATAGGTCAGATCAAGCATCGGTGCGGTCCTTTGTCATGCCGTGCAGGCGTTCTAGGACAGGGGCGGGGGCGGGGCAAGGGGGCAGCGGCCACAGCCGGGTGGCGCGCGCATCGGCAACAAGGCGCCTGCGGCCGATGCGGGGGCTGTTGCGACTCGGGCATTGCGGGCAGTCTGCCGCAATGCTGCTGCGGTTCGGTCTTGCCTGGTTCTGTTTTGTCCTGTCCCTGCCTCTGTCCGCGGCAGCGGATCGCGGGGCCGTCACGTCCCCGCCAAACCTGTCCACCTCCGGGCCTGTCGCGATGCAGACGATCCGGCCCCGCGCCCGGACCGAGGCCTTGCCGCCCATGGCCTGGGGCCGCCAAGGCGGCAGCGCGATCTGGACCCGTGCGGCGCTTTCGGCATTGCAGGGCCATGCCAAGGCCCTGACCGCGACGGTGCCGCAGGACATCGACGCCTGGTGCCCGGCCTACCGGAATGCGGATGCAGCGCAGCGGCGCGCCTTCTGGGCCGGCTTCGCCTCGGCGCTGGCGCGGCATGAAAGCGGGCAGCGCGCGGGCGCGGTGGGGGGCGGCGGGCTCTATCACGGGCTGTTGCAGATCCTGCCCGCCACCGCGCGGGGCCATGGCTGTGCCGCCAGCAGCGGGGCAGCCTTGCAAAACGGGGCGGCGAACCTGTCCTGCGGCCTCAGGATCATGGCGCGCACCGTGCCGCGCGACGGGGTGATCGCCCGGCAGGACGGGCGCTGGCGCGGCGTGGCCGCCGACTGGGGCCCGATGCGCAGCGCCGCCAAGCGCGACCAGATGCAGGGCTGGCTGAAGCAGCAAAGCTATTGCAGACCCCTGTCAACGGTGCGGCCCCGCGTGCGCCCCGCCGGGCTGATGCAATCCTACAGCAACGAGAAAGGGTGACGTTCGACCGCAAGGCCAGCGCGCGCCAGCGCCTCTTCAAGGACCGGGATGGGCGGAACGCAGTCCTGCGGCAGCCGGATGCGGCGCGTGTCATGCAGAACGACCGACACGCGATAGCTGAGGTCCAGACGCCGGTCCAGCCGCACCGCCTTGATGCGCGCCCGCGGGATGGTGTCGGCCTTCGCGCCGCTGAACCAGTGCAGGTCATCCCCCGTCAGCCGCAATCCCGACGCCCGATCCGACAGCAGATCCCACAGCGCGGGCAGCGTGAACAGCGCCAGCCCCGCCACGATCCAGTTGGCCGCGTCCAGAACCACCAGCAGCAGGACAAGGACGATCCAGACCCCCGCCAGCGCGAATGCCGTGCGCCTGTTGCGCCCGGTCGTGCGATACTCCAGCAGCGGTGGCGTCATGGGGCAGGTGTCGGATGGATATTTGCAGCAAGAAGAAACAGGGCGCGGCCTTTCCGTGTCAGGCGTCCAGGATGCGGCTGACCATCTCGGTCGTGTCGCGGCTGAGGTCCGGGGCGGTCAGGATGCGTTCCAGCGCGGCGCGGGCAAGGGCCTGGCGCGCTGGGTCATAGCGGCGCCAGGTCTCGAAGGCGGCGCACATGCGCGCGGTGGTTTGCGGGTTGATCGGATCCAGCCGGATCAGCCAGTCCGCCATGGTGGCATAGCCCGCGCCGGACGCATGGTGAAAGCCCGCCGCATGCCCGGCCAGCGCGCCGAAGACGGCGCGGAAACGGTTGGGATTGCGGATGTTGAAATCGGGATGCGCGGTCAGGTCGGCGGCGATCCGGGCGGCATCCTCGGGGCGGGCGTGACTGACGCTCAGCGCGAACCACTTGTCCATCACCAGCCGGTCATGGCGCCACTGGTCGTGGAAGGCCTGGCTTTCGGCTTGCCCCACATGGCGCGCCATCAGGCAGGACAGCGCCGTCAACTGCTGGGTCATGTTGTCGGCGGCGGCGAATTGCGCCCGCGCCTGCGCGCCCGCGTCGCGCCGCGTCAGTAGCGACAGCACCAGCCCCTGCAGGTCGCGCTTGCCCGCGGCATCCGCATCGGGCGTATAGGGGCCGGGCACGGTCATGGCCGCGTAAAGCCCGGGCAGAAGATCGGCCATATGCCCCGCCTTCTGCTGGCCCAGCCGGTCCGCCGCCTCGTATATGGCCTGCGGATCGGGCGTGTGGCCCGCGTCATGCAGGGCCTGGGCGATATCGTCCTGCGCGGGCGGGCGCAGCGCCAGCGCGCGGAAGGCGGGATCGAGGCTGTCGTCGCGCAGCACGGCGCGCAGCGCATCGAGATAGGCGGCATCGGCATCGCCGCCCGCCCGCGCCATCCGCATCAGCATGTCCCGGCCCAGGGCGCGCCCGGCCTCCCATTTGTTGAAGGGATCGGTGTCATGGGCCAGAAGAAAGGCGCGCTCGGCATTGTCGGTCGCGCGGTCCAGGATCACGGGGGCGGAAAAGCCGCGCAGGATCGAGGGCACGGGTTTCGTGGCAAGGCCGGTGAAGGCAAAGCTTTGCTCGGCCTCGGTCATTTCCAGCAGGGTCGTCGGCACAACCTCGTCCCCGTTGGGGTTGAGAAGACCCACCGCAATGGGAATGACGCGCGGCGCCTTGTCGGGCTGGCCGGGGGTGGGGGGCGTCACCTGGCGGAAGGTCAGCGTATAGGTGCCATCGGCATAGCTGTCGGTCACGCCCAGGCGCGGGGTGCCGGCATCGGTATACCAGCGCTTGAACTGCGCAAGGTCGCGACCGGTCACATCCTCGAACACCTTGAGCCAATCCTCGATCGTCACGGCCTGACCGTCGTGGCGGTCGAAATATTCCGCCAGCGCCGCCGCATAGGCATCATCGCCCACCAGCGTCTTGAGCATGCCGACCAGTTCGGCACCCTTTTCATAGACGGTGGCGGTGTAGAAATTGTTGATCTCGACAAAACTGGAGGGGCGCACCGGATGGGCCAGCGGGCCGTTGTCCTCGCGGAACTGGCGCGCGCGCAGCGCGATCACATCCGCGATCCGCTTGACCGGGGCCGAGCGCATGTCGGCGGTGAACTGCGCATCGCGGAACACGGTCAGCCCTTCCTTGAGGCAGAGCTGGAACCAGTCGCGGCAGGTGATGCGGTTGCCGGTCCAGTTGTGGAAGTACTCGTGGGCAATGACGCCCTCGATGCCGAGGAAATCGGCATCGGTCGCGGTATCGGGCCGCGCCAGCACGAACTTCGAGTTGAAGACGTTGAGGCCCTTGTTCTCCATCGCGCCCATGTTGAAGTCGTTGACCGCGACGATGTTGTACACGTCGAGGTCGTACTCGCGGCCGTACTTCTCCTCGTCCCAGCGCATCGCGTTGACCAGCGAGCGCAGGGCGTGCTCGCACTTGTCGATGTTTTCCGGCTCGACGTAGACGCGCAGCCGCACGTCGCGCCCGGACGGCGTCGTGTGGCGACCCTCGACGTGGCGCAGGTCACCGGCGACCAGCGCGAACAGGTAGCTCGGTTTGGGGAACGGGTCGTCCCAGACCGCGTAATGACGACCGTCCGGCAGCTCGCCGGCCTCGCGCGGGTTGCCGTTCGACAACAGCACCGGGCAGCTGGAGCGGTCGGCCTCGAGGCGCACGCTGAAACGCGCCATGACGTCGGGCCGGTCGAGAAACCAGGTGATCTTGCGGAAGCCTTCGGGCTCGCACTGGGTGCAGAACAGGCCACCGGACCGGTACAGGCCC